>JANLRI010000380.1:0-8666 GCA_031361565.1 Betaproteobacteria bacterium
CGAGCGAGCGCCTCAGATCCTATCAATGACGATTCAGTTTCTCAATGAGTTACGGAAGGAGATTCGCCCTACCGGCGAGAACGCGCCGCCTTATTGCGACGGCCATCATCCGCGGGGCCGATCAACTCGCCGGTTTCAATCGCATCCAGCAAGCATTTGCGGATGGCTTCAACTCCCGGTAAATCCTTCCCATTGATGGTGCGGCTGCCACGAATGGCGACACGCACTTCATTGATGGTCTCGAGCATTCCTAAGCTGGGCTGATCTTGCCAGATCTTGATGGCCTCTTCGAGGCAGGCTTTGCGCACCGGATTCATGAAATTGAATCCAGGCGCAAATTGTCGATTCGGGTTGCTTGATCAAGATCCTGTAGAAGGTGATTTTTCTGGTCCATGCCCCATTTTCGCACGATGCCATTAGCGACATTATTTTTGACTTCTAAATGCATCATTAATCTGTTTATGGCTCGAGTCTTGGAAGGCACGGAGATGGTTCGCCTTGGTTTCTGGCATATTGTGATAACCCACCGATTGCACTGGTTTGTTGTCTGGACCAGAATCCGAAATTTTGCCGTTCTAGAGGCTCCATGAGTAACCCCGCCGCGCGACCTTCATCTTCTCCAGTCATGCCCCTGACCTCCTATGTTGTTTTGGACCTCACTATCGCCCGGGCCGGTCCGACTGCGGTGCGTTTGTTGGCTGATTGGGGGGCCGAGATCATTCGTATCGAACCGCCGCCCGAGCGCGACCGTGGCTCGGTCACGGGACGGCGGCGTGGATCAGATGAGCAGAACCTGCATCGCAACAAGCGCAGCCTCATTCTTGATCTCAAGTCGCCCGATGGTATGAAAGTTCTGCGGCAGTTAATTGAGCGGGCCGACGTCGTGGTGGAGAATTTTCGTGCTGATGTCAAGGAGCGACTTGGTTTGGCCTACGAGCAACTGCGTGCGATCAATGCGCGCATCATTCTGGCCAGTATCTCTGGCTTCGGTCAAGATGGCCCTTACGCAGAGCGACCAGGATTCGACCAAGTGGTTCAGGGCATATGTGGCTTGATGTCGGTCACTGGGGATAAAGCAGGCGGACCGGCACGCGCCGGTATCGCCATCTCAGACACAACTGCCGGTATGTTTCTTGGTCAGGGAATCTTACTGGCGCTCTTGCACCGGGAGCGCACGGGCGAAGGTCAATGGGTCTATACGTCCTTGCTGGAGGGCATGCTCAATAAGCTCGATTTCCAAGGGGTACGCTACACCATGGATGGTGAGGTCCCTCAGAAAGAGGGGAATGCCCATCCTACTCAAATTCCGATGGGCACTTTCCGCGCTCAAGATGGCCTGGTCAATATTGGTGCCAGCACGGCGCGAATGTGGCCCGCCTTTTGCAAGGCGCTCGGTGGTGAGGCGATGTTGGCGAATCCCTTGTATCAAACCATGCCAAGTCGTATTCAGCATCGCATCCAGCTTGATGCTGATGTCACGGCATTGACTGAGAAATTCACAGTCGCTGAGTTGGTTGAGACATTGAATCCGGTGGGGGTGCCCTGTGGTCCGATCAATACCATTGGCGAGGCCTTTGAAGACGTGCAGGTAAAGCATCTAAAGGTGACGCGCGTGGCTCAACATCCGGAGATTGGCCCGATTCATTTACTGCGCTCGCCGATAAACTTATCTGCGTTTCCTCAGCCCGAGCAGTTTGCCCGGCATGGCCCTGACCCGGGCGAACATAGTGCTGAACTACTGCATGAGCTCGGATTCACCGCGGCTCAGATTGAGACCTTGAAGGCTAGCGGAGTGACGGGATGAACTCAATGAAAGACAAAACTACGCGGCCTGCGGCCAATGAGGCTGCTTTGCCGGATCTTAGTATCGACGGTGCGGTGGCTACCGTAACCTTGCGTCGTGCCGCCCAGGCCAATCGCCTTGGCCCGGACGACCTTGAGGCCTTGGCGGCCCATATTGATACTGTGAATCAAAACAGCGCAGTACTGGTTCTCGTGATTCGTGGAGATGGCAAGTACTTTTGCAGCGGTTATGACATTGGCAGTATTGGCTTGAATCGGGTGGTCGATTTTGAGACGGTGGTCAATGCGCTCGAGGATGCCCGGCCAGTGACGATCGCACGCATTCAGGGCGGTGTATACGGCGGTGGTACTGATTTATCCTTGGCTTGCGACTTCCGTATTGGTACACCCGCAACCGAAATGTTTATGCCTGCGGCGCGTTTAGGCTTGCATTTTTATCCCCGAGGTATGGAGCGTTATGTGAGCCGTCTGGGGTTGGATCAAGCCAAGCGACTCTTCTTGACGGCGGAGCGTATTGATGCCCAGGAAATGAAGGCGATTGGTTTTCTGACCGAGTTGGTCGCGGCCGATGCGCTGGATGCACGCATGCAGGCCCTTACGAGCACACTCTGCTCGATGGCGCCCTTAGCGATTACTGGTATGAAAAAGCATCTCAACCATATCGCGACCGGCAAACTCAATCTGGACGAACTGAAGGCTGATATGGAGCGTGCCGGTTCATCTGAAGATCTGAAAGAAGGGCGTCAGGCTTGGCTTGAGAAGCGTGCACCGAACTTTAGGGGTCACTGATCGATGATGCGAACTCTGGTCGCCGCAATAGCAACACTCACTCTTACTTTTAGCGTTAGTGTTTTGGCGCAAGCGAAGCCTTGGCCGAGCTCGCAAATTCGTATGTTGATTGGCTATTCGCCGGGCGGAGCGGCCGACATCATTGCGCGCATTTATGCTGACGCGATGTCTAAGCACTTGGGCCAGAACATTGTGGTCGATAATCGACCAGGCGCTGGCAGCACGCTTTCTTCTCAGTTGATTGTGAGTGCTGCACCTGATGGGTACACGATCGGGCTAGGCACGGCCACGATTTATGGCATTGATCAATACCTGTACAAGGTGAAGTACACTCCGGCGGATTTAACCCCGATCACGCAATTGACCACCGCGCCGATGATCCTGGCGGTGAATAAAAACCTTGGCCTGAACAGCATTGCGGAATTTGTAGCCTACGCTAAGGCCAATCCGGGCAAGCTCAATTATTCGTCCTCCGGTACCGGTGGTTCGCCGCATACCGTTGCAACCATGTTCGAGCGTGCGGTTGGCGTAGAAATGACCCATGTACCCTTTAAGGGTGGCGCACCAGCCTTATTCGCTGTAGCTCAAGGCGATGTGCATTTCTCCTTCGGTACTGCACCTTCGGTTTTGCCGATGGGTCGCAAAGGCTTAGTGCGCATGCTTGGAGTAAGCAGCGAGAAACGTTCGGCCATTGCCCCCGACCTTCCGACTCTGATAGAAGGTGGCCTACCAGGCTTGTCGAATAGTTTTTGGTTCGGCCTTTTTGCACCTGCCAATTTGCCGAAAGAAATTGGTGACAAGCTTTATGCCGCCGCGATCAAGGCGTCCAATGATCCGCAGGTGAGAGAAAGACTGCTGGGCAGCGGCAACGAGGTGGCAACGTCTGCATCACCTGCCGCGTTTCATAGCTTTGCGTTAGTGGATGGCAAGCAGTCCAAAGAACGTATTGAGGCGGCTAAGATTCGGCCGGATTGATGAGGCCTTGAGGAAATTGCAAATTGGAGGAGACAAGCCCAGCATTTGGTACTTGGAATCAATGAAAAATTGGATCGGTAGGATACTACTCTGGATGTTTCCATTATTAATGTACTTTTCGCGAAGGGATTAACTATGACTTACGCAGACGGACGACTTATTCACGATGCCGATAGTCATCTCATGGAGCTTGATGATTGTCTCGATCACTATTTTGAATCGCGACTACTTAAGCGTTTTCATTCGTCACCTAACTACCAAGGTAGGCTCTCGACGAATGGCGCAAAACTCCGTCCGGGAAAATCGCGCGCAGCCCATGCCGATGCGGCGTTTCGCGCTGGTGTGGACGCAAATTTGCTCTTGCGTAAAAACTACGAAGCTCACGGTGCCTTCATCGCGGCCGATCGGCCTCATGTGGTCGAGCAACTAGGGTTCGCCAGCCAACTGGTTTTTACAACTTTTTGCCTTGGCAACTTTGGCTTCGACCATGGAAGAGATATGGAGCTGTGTTACGCGGCGGCCAGTGCTCATAACAGGATGATGACCGAATTCTGCACCGTAGATCCTCGCCTGCTCGCCACTGCTTATGTACCACTAGAAGACTTTGCACGAGCCAGGATCATTACCCAGGAAGCTATTAAGTTGGGTGCCAATGCCTTGCTCGTACCTTCCTGGTGCCCACAGCATCATTCGCCGAGTCATGTTGAGCTCGACACCGTTTGGGCTATGGCTCAGGAGGCAGGCATTCCGATCCTGTTTCATGTGGGCGGCGAAGAGAAACTGAATCCAGTCTTCAAACTTAATGGCCTGCCCGCGGTGCCGGACTTTCATGGAGGCGACGATAACTTCACCTCAGTGAGTTATATGCCCATTCCAAATTCAGTGATGCAGACTTTGGCCACATTGATCTTCGATGGCGTGTTTGATCGTTTTCCTGAGCTGAAGTGGGGAGCGATAGAACTTGGCGCGGCCTGGGTCCCGGGTTGGATGCGGGCGATGGACTCGGCAGCGCATGCCTTTATGAAGAATGAGACCAGGCTCCAAAAATTGTCCGCTAAACCCAGTGAAATCGTTCGTCGCCAACTTCGAGTTACACCTTATCCTCATGAAGATGCGGGCTGGATCGTGCGAAATTCCGGTCCTGAAATTAGCTTGTTTTCATCCGACTATCCTCATGTGGAAGGCGGACGCAATCCTTTAAAAAGATTCGACGAAACTTTGCAAGGCTGTTCGTCTGGAGAGGTTAGCGGATTTTATGCGGACAACTTTATCGATCTGATGGGAGAGGGCCTCGCGGCCGACTTGCGGAGACCCATCAATTAGGCAAATGACGTCAGCGGTTCTTTCAGAGTGGCGCAGTGTGGCCCTCCTCCAACCCAATTGGCGCTGATCGCATCCACAAAGAGTATTTGCCTCCCTTTAAAGGCGCTCTCGAGAATTCGTCTGACACGATCTTGAGTAGCGGGATTTGTGCCGTGGTTGAGGTAGTCGGGTACGACAACCACTTCATTGGCAATCACGAAATTCAAGTAGCTCGCCGAAGCCACTTGAAAGACAGCGTCTCCCTCGCGGCGACGTTCTTGGGGTGGAAAGAAATCCGCCGTCCATTCCTGGGACCAAGCACGCTCCGCGGCAGATGAGAGAAATACGCGCCGCTCGATGATCTTCGGCATGGGCACTTTGACGACCCTTAGTCGTTCGCCCGTCGGCCCCGATACTCGGGAGAGGATGTCAAAGTTGCGCTGCATGCGTAGGCGTGTCAGGCGGGTCACCGGATGAAGGGCCGCATCGTGATCGTCTGGCCAGGCCAGCAAGACGGTATTGGCGTCAGCAAAGCGTACGAACTCATCGGTGTGCCCCCCAGTACCCCAGGCCACATAGTTGCCGACAATGGTTGCACGGCCTTGAGGGTCTTCGGCAAGCCCCTCCGGCAGCCATATGACTTTTCGAATTCCGGGCAGCGCGAGAAGCGCTTTTTCTAAACTAGGTATCGACATGCCCGGATTACGCTGTTTGAGCAGGTTTTCGTTGGCAATAATCAGACCCTTGCCGTTGACTTCGATTGCACCCCCTTCGATGAAGAGTTTGGACTCAAGAATGTTTGCGCCGGTCAGCCGCGCGATCTCGTGGCTCGATCCATTTTGAGATTTTCCGGAGTCGCCGGAGCAGTGTTTAATTTGATCTTGATTTCCTGCATAGCGTCGCTGGCACCAGCCGGGAAGACCATAGTCGCTCCATTGAAAACTGACGTTGCTTAGCCGACCGTTGGAACCGAGCGCCATTGAGCTCACGTCGCGCAAGAAAAATTTGGTGAGAGGGTTGGTGAAAAAATCTATGTCACCGATACTTATGCCACGCTCTCCAAGCAGTTGTCTGACCGCATGGGCGTTCTCCTGACTGGCCACAAATAGCTTTATCTTTACATACGGCAGGAGCGTTTGAACAAGTGAGAGAGTTAATTCTCTATGGCCAGTGTCGTAACTCAGCCAAAGCGCACGGGTAGGCTCGAACTCTCCCGGTATTCGAAAGGTGGTGGCCGAGGCCGCACCTGTCGTGGTCCTTTGCGATGAACAGGGCTGTGCAATGCCGTTGAGGAATGCGAATGCCGTCAGACTCGACAGCATGCTGCGCCGCGTGTTTGGATTTTGCCTTTTCGTAGTCATGATGTTGGCCCAATCCCGATTTTCTCAGCGATCAGCGCCATTCGTCAAACTAAATTTCGAGTAGAAGTATTGTCACTGCGAAAATGCGCTGGCTGTTTCGTTTTGATTGATGCAAAGATGAGTGCTTCAAGTAGGCCCAGGGCCAGTCTAGCGAATCTCGGGCAGATACCGCGTTTTGCCTTGCGGAAACCCACGAGTGGTTTTTGATTAAAGCCGGTAAGATCTCGTGCCTGCTGGCGAGGCAGAGATTGGCAGCCGAAATTAAGACATCTTTGATCCAGGCGCGAGTAATGGGTTGTCGGTTCGTTCGCGACACAAGCCACCGATCAATCTATCAAATTCGTCAATTCAATAAATACCCGGAGACCCTTTATGATTAGTATAAAACCAAAAAGCTTGTTGTTCGCAGCCGCGCTGGCTGTGGCGTTCAACACTAGCGCCCAGAACCTCTCCATTGCGACTGGTGGCACAGGTGGCGTCTATTACCCCTTGGGCGGGGGCATTGCAGCGGCTTTGTCAAAGTATGTTCCTGGCATGCAAGCTACGGCTGAAGTGACCGGTGGATCGGTCGACAATCTCAAGCTGATTGGCTCGGGAAAACCTTATATCGGGCTAGTAATGACCGATGCCAGTCAAGATGCCTACCGAGGTGAGGATAAATTCAAAGGCAATAAGGTGCCCCTGCGAACCTTGATGATTTTGTATCCTAACCGCATGCACGTGGTCAGCGTCGAAGGTCGAGGCATTGCCAAAATGTCAGATTTAAAGGGCAAGAGAGTCTCCACCGGCTCCCCGGGCAGCGCCACAGAAGTGATGGCCTTTCGATTGATCGAAGCTGCCGGTCTTGATAAAGACAAAGATCTGAAGCGTGAGCGGCTGGGTGCCGCAGAGTCAGTGAACGCGGTAAAGGACGGCAAGATCGATGCTTTCTTCTGGGTTGGGGGCTTGCCGACGGCTGCAGTGACTGACTTGGCCAACACACCTGGCACCAAGATCAAGATGGTGGACCATGCTGAGGTTGTGACTGCCATGAACAAGAAGTACGGCAATCTTTACGTGGAAGATGTGATCGGGAAGAGTGTATACAAGGGCATGGATACCGATAACAAGCAAGCAACTGTGATGAACATCTTGGTCGCCCACGAGAACATGGATGACAAAACTGCCTACAACATCGTGAAAACCATTTTTGACAAGCGTGACGATCTGATCGCGGTTCACAAAGAGGCCATGAACTTCAAACTTGAGAGTCAAAAGCAAGCTTCCTCGCCTGTACCGTTTCATCCGGGTGCAGTGAAGTACTTTGCCGAGAAGGGCATTAAGCTCAACTAATACCTTCCAATTCCTTCAGCGCAACCCTAGGTCCGCCTCGCAACATGACTCAAGCTCCTCCCACGAATACTCCCGTTGCGCCTGAAGTGATTGTAAGTACTGCCGCTCTCAGTAAAGCCGAAGAATTTATTGAAGCCGAAGAAGGCGCGGCCAACAAACTCAAAGGTTGGCTTGCTGTTTTTGTAACGGTGCTGGCCTTTGTAATGTCAGTATTCCATTTGTACACCGCGTACGCGATCGTGCCCACGCAAACCCTGCGCCCGGTACACGTCGGCTTTGTGCTTTGCTTGAGTTTCCTGTTGTTTCCGGTAGCCGCAAAGTTTCGCCATCGCATATTGTGGTGGGACTGGCTGGCAGCCGCGATGTCGATTGGCATCGTGCTCTATTTAATTCTCGGGGGCGACGATTTCACCGACCGCAATACCGCGCCCGCGCCCTGGGACATTTTCTTTGGTATTACCCTCATTGTGCTCGTCATGGAGGCGATGCGGCGCACCAACGGATGGATCATGCCGATCATCACCTCGGCGTTTATGCTCTATGCCTTGTTCGGTCCCTACCTTCCCGCACCATGGACTCACAAGGGCTACGAGATTGGCCGTTTGGTCGGTGTGATGTACATGACCTTAGAGGGAATTTATGGGGTGGCCGTGGATGTCTCTTCGTCCCTGATCATTTTGTTTACGATCTTTGGTGCTTTTTTACAGTTCTCCGGTGCCGGCAAGTTTTATATCGACTTTTCATTCTCGGCGATGGGCGGCAAGCCTAAGGGCGCCGGACGTACCGTCGTACTAGCCTCCTTCCTTTTGGGCGGGCCTTCAGGATCTGGCGTGGCGACGACAGTCACTCTTGGCGCAGTCGCTTACCCGATGTTAGCCAAAGTCGGCTATGAGAAAAATGCCGCGGGAGGTTTGCTCGCGGCGGGTGGCTTAGGTGCGATTATTTCTCCGCCGGTGCTCGGCGCCGCAGCCTTCCTGATCGCAGAGTTCCTAAAGATTTCGTATCTTGATGTGCTACTGATGGCCATCATCCCGACAATCCTCTTCTATCTCGCATTATTCTTAATGGTTGAGATCGATGCCCGTAAATATGGCATGGGCAACA
>JANLRI010000399.1:0-1679 GCA_031361565.1 Betaproteobacteria bacterium
TTGATAAAGATACGGATCGGCGCTGACTCTAGCCACTAGGGCTTCGATTTCAGCAATGAACTCCGCACCAAGGCCAATTCTTTTTCCATCGTAACAGTCCGCAGCTTCATCGAACTCATACTGCGCAAACCTCCGAAAGGTTACCTTCAACGACGCTTCGCCAACCTTGCGCGCGCAGCTGCAAACACCTCTTCAGCGGGCACCACATCGTCGGGATAGGCATCAATTCCTAGCGCTTTCGCAGAAACGGCAATAGCACACTCCCCAAAAGCGCTAATTTACCACTATGGAAAACGGTGATGGAAAACTAGGTCTAACGAATGATATGGACTACCCCTACCCGCGCTAACACGGTAGGTGCCAAGATGAAGGTTCTGAAGTCATCAACTTTCACAGGAGAGGTAGTCATGGATAAGGTTATCGCAATTGGGATTGATTTGGCAAAGACTATTGTCAGCGTACACGGCCAGAACGAGCAAGGCAAGGGCGTGCTCAAGAAGTCTCTGAAGCCTGCCGCGATGTTTGAGCTGCTGGCGACCATGGAGCCGTGCAAGATCGGGATGGAAGCATGCTCAGGCGCTCATGATACGGCTCGTCGCCTGAGAGCCATGGGGCACGACGTTCGAATCATTGCCTCCAAGTACGTGGTCAAATTCCGCCAGAAACAAAAGAATGATGCCAATGATGCCGAGGCGATCTGCGAGACGCAGCTTCATCGCAAGACTCGCTTTGTACCAATCAAGAGCGTCGAGCAACAGGCCGTGCTCTGCCTACACCGCATTCGTGCCGCTCAGATTCATGCCCGCACCAGCCTCATCAATGAGATGCGGGGCCTGCTTACCGAGTTTGGGGTGGTGATGCCTAAAGGTCGCTACAACTTTCAGGACGGAGTCGCCTTGGCGATTGACCAGCCCGAAGTGCCCGAGCTGGCTCGCCAGCTCTTCGTTGATCTGCATTCAAAGCTGCGCAGCTTCAACGAAGACACCCTAAGTTTGGACAGGAAGATCTCAGCCCAGATTCGCTTAAGCGAACCGATGCAGCGTGTACACGAGATACTTGGCGTCGGCGAGATCACCGCCAGCGCCGTGGTCGCAACAGTCGGTAACGCCACAGACTTCAAAAACGGCCGACAATTCGCAGCCTGGCTAGGCCTTGTTCCAAAGCAGTACTCGACCGGCGGCAAGACCCTCTTGGGTCGAATCACCAAGCAAGGCGATCAATACCTTCGAACCCTGCTCGTGCACGGCGCACGCACAGTCCTCATGAACGCCGCCAACCGGCCAGGAAGAACAACCAGTGGGTCACCCAGCTCATCGCACGGCGAGGCTTTAACAAGGCTTGTATTGCCATGGCTGCCAAGAATGCAAGAATCATTTGGGCAGTGCTGGCTCGGGGCGTTGCGCACAGGCCTGATCACATTGTGACCATGCCCTAAGCTGAAATAGTCAATTACCGATTCACCATGACTATCAATCTTCCACGGCAATGCGATAGGAGTCTACGTTGATGAGATAAAGGTTTGCGACCAAGGCTTGGAGAACCTGGTTAACTCGCTGATCGAAGTCAGATCGACTAATGAATGAGGTCCAAGCCCCGGCGCATCATCATCAGGGCCAGAGCACAAAAGCTCACCAGTAGGCCGTATACGGCAAGCGCAGTCCACTCCATTATCAAATCAC
>JANLRI010000435.1:0-1558 GCA_031361565.1 Betaproteobacteria bacterium
GTCACCCAAAATTTGCAGTCCTTCTTCAAGGACTTGAATGGCACCGCGCCCAAGGGAATCTATGACATGGTGTTACATGAGGTTGAAAAACCCATGCTCGAAGTGGTGATGCGTGAGGCCTATGGCAATCAGATCCGGGCCAGCGAAATGCTCGGCATTAATCGCAACACCTTGCGTAAAAAACTACTCCAGCATGGCTTGCTTCGAAAGTATTAAAAATGACCGCTACGACTCACTCTTATCCAAAAATTGCCCGCGCTCTTTTGAGCGTTTCTGACAAGACCGGGATTGTGGAATTTGCCAAGCAACTGGCCGCCCTAGGCGTGCATCTGCTTTCCACCGGCGGCACGGCCAAGGCACTGATGGACGCAGGCCTCAAAGTCACCGAGGTGTCTGAACACACGGGTTTTCCCGAAATGTTGGATGGTCGCGTCAAAACCTTGCACCCGAAAATTCATGGTGGATTGCTGGCACGGCGCGACACTCCGGCACATATGCAAGCCATCGCCACGCATAACATCACGCCCATTGATCTCGTGGTCGTCAACCTCTATCCTTTTGAAGCCACGGTCGCAAAACCAGACTGTTCGCTGGAAGATGCCATTGAGAACATCGACATCGGTGGTCCGGCCATGCTACGTTCAGCCGCCAAAAACTGGACGAGTGTGACAGTCATTGTTGATCCGCGCGACTATGCCGCCGTGCTGACAGCCATTCAGGCTCACGGTGGCTTGGAAGATGCAAGTCGCTTCAAACTGGCTCGTAAGGTTTACGCGCACACGGCAGCCTACGACGGCGCGATTGCGAATTGGCTGGGTACACAGGCCCAGGCGGCAGGTGAACGCAGCAGTGTTGAAACCAATATGGAAACGACGGGCACTCCGACGGCCATGCCCATATTTCCCGAGGTATGGAGCGCCCAGTGGACCAAGTTGCAAGATTTACGCTACGGAGAAAACCCACATCAAAGCGCAGCCTTTTATAAGGACCGTGCACCGGCACCGGGCACTTTAGCCAACTATGTGCAATTGCAGGGCAAGGAACTTTCTTATAACAACATCGCCGACTCCGATGCAGCTTGGGAGGCCGTGCGCAGCTTTCCCGGCGATTGCGCCTGTGTCATTGTGAAGCATGCCAATCCCTGTGGCGTGGGCATTGGCGCAACGCCGCTCGAGGCCTACCAAAAAGCCTTTGCCACCGATCCAACGTCTGCTTTTGGGGGCATCATCGCTTTCAATCAGCCCTTGGACGAAGCCGCGGCCCAAGAGGTGTCAAAACAGTTTGTTGAAGTACTAATGGCGCCGAGCATTACCCAGGGCGCACGCCAGGTGTTCGCCGCCAAACAAAATGTAAGATTATTGGAAATTGCCCTCGCCCCCAAGGATGCGCTGCTGAGCGCGAACCAGCTCGACTTTAAAAGAGTCGGTGGTGGCCTCCTGATTCAAAGCAATGACACCCATCGCCTTGACCTCGCTCAGCTTCTAGTCAAGACTAAAAAACAACCCACCCAGGAACAATTTCAAGACTTACTCTTTGCCTGGCGGGTCGCCAAGTACGT
>JANLRI010000460.1:0-8747 GCA_031361565.1 Betaproteobacteria bacterium
GAGTGGCCATATCACTCAGACGAAACTGGACGGCTTGGTGCTCGAAGATGGCATGACCAAAGGCCTGCCGATCCTTGGCATAACTGAGCGCCGCGTCGAAGGCGGCGCGCGCCATACCCAGGGCCTGCGAGGCGATGCCGATACGGCCACCTTCCAAACCAGAGAGTGCAATCTTGTAACCCATGCCCTCATCGCCGAGCAAATTGGCCGCCGGAATGCGGCAATTCTCGAACACGATCTGAGCGGTATCCGAGGCATGCTGGCCAAGCTTGTCTTCCAAGCGAGCCACGACATAGCCAGGAGTTTTGGTGGGTACTAAGAAGGCGGAAATGCCTTTTTTACCTGCTGCTTTGTCGGTCACCGCCATGACAATGGCAAGGTCTGCCGTCTTGCCGGAGGTAATGAATTGCTTCACTCCATTTAAAATGTAGTGCTCACCTTCCTTGATGGCCGTGGTTCTCAGCGCGGAAGCGTCTGAACCCGTATGCGGTTCCGTCAAGCAGAAGGCCCCGAGCATGTCGCCCTGTGCGAGAGGGCGCAGCCACTGCTCTTTTTGAGCGTTATTCGCGTAGCTCATCAGGATCGAACACACCGGGCAGTTGGTCACGGAGATGATGGTCGATGTTGCTCCATCGCCGGCGGCTATTTCTTCGAGAATCAGGGCCAAGCAGGTGTAGTCCAAACCAGCACCGCCCCACTGCTCGGGGACTGCGATGCCGTAACAACCTAAGGCGGCAAGACCTTGCAGCTCTTTTGTAGGAAACGTGCAGAGCTTGTCCCACTGTGCGGCCTTGGGCTTAATCTCAGCTTGCACAAAATCGCGCACAGCATCTCTCACCATGCGCTGGTCTTCAGTTAACAACATGAACTTCGTCCTCTTTCACTTCACCAGCGGCCGTGCCCTTGGCGTTTTACCAAGCGATGGCCTGACCCTTATAGTCAAAGAAACTACCGCCCGGGTAAGCCTGAGTATTAGCAATCACATTTCGCATACCGGCGACACTCACCTCGGGGTCGACATCGGCATTGGGGCCGCCCATATCGGTACGCACCCAGCCAGGATGAAGCGAGAGGACTCGCACGCCAAGAGGAGAATACTCGCCATGAGCTAACTTCCCAAGCATATTGGCGGCGGCTTTTGAAGTGCGATATAACATGCCGTAGCTCGCGCTGGCATCCGCAATCGAACCCATCCGGCTGGTGATGATGGCTAAGGTGCCACGGGCGGGACCCAGCAAAGGCGCCACAACGGGAATGATGCGCATCGAGGCCAGCACATTGGTGCGCATGACCAGATCAAATTGCTCGTCGGAAGGTGGCTGTGTAATGGTACTGGTGCGTGGGCCATACACCCCGGCATTGATCACGGACACATCAATCCGCTCACCATCGAGCTGCCAAGCCATGCCCGCCACTTCGCTCGCGTTCAGGACATCGACACTTAAGGTCTGCACGCCAAGATCACGGAGCTTGATGCGATCTTCTTCGCTGCGATGCGTTCCAAACACCGTCCAACCCTCTGAGCGATATTGCTTGGCAAACTCCAAACCGATTCCTCTTGAGGCACCGACAATCAAAACAGTAGGCACGGGCTACGCTCCTTGGTAAGTATTACAGGATATACGGACGCAACCTTGAGACTCTTTTTCGCTGCGCCTAATCTCTGCCCACTTTAAAGCATTTCTACTGCCAATGCGACCGCCTCGCCCCCACCGATACACAGTGCGGCAATGCCACGTCGACCGCCCGTCTTACGCAGGCCACCGAGCAAGGTGACCAGAATACGGGCCCCCGATGCGCCAATCGGATGACCCAAAGCACAAGCACCCCCATGGATATTGACCCGGTCGTGTGTGAGTTTGTGCTCGACCATCGCGGCCATCGTCACTGCCGCAAAGGCCTCATTTATTTCCCAAAGATCGACTTCACTGCTTTTCCAAGCCGCCTTATCCAGCACTTTTTGAATCGCACCAGCAGGCGCGGTGGTGAACCATTCTGGTTGATGCGCATGAGTCGCGTGAGCAATGACACGGGCGATCGGCTGCAGACCCTTTTTGGCGGCGGTTGAAGCCTTCATCAAGACCAGTGCCGCGGCACCGTCCGAAATAGAGGAGGCATTTGCCGCAGTAATTGTGCCGTCTTTTTTGAAGGCCGGCTTGAGCGTCGGGATCTTGTCCAACTTCGCTTTGAAAGGCTGCTCGTCTTTGTCGATTAGATTTTCGCCACTTTTGGACATGACCTTCACGGGCGCCATCTCCCAGGTGAAGCTACCATCGGAATTGGCACGCATCGCCCGTTCGGTAGATTGAATTGCAAACTGGTCCTGGGCCTCACGCGTAAATTTGTACTTGTCGACACAGTTTTCCGCAAAGACACCCATCGCGACGCCTTTTTGATAAGCGTCTTCTAGGCCATCCATAGCCATATGATCGTAGGTGGTGAAGGCACCATAACGTACTCCTTTGCGCGTACTTAACATCAGATGAGGCGCATTGGTCATGCTCTCCATGCCGCCCGCAATCATGATGTCGTGAGTGCCGACCGTCACCAAGTCTGCAGCCATCATCACGGCTTTCAATCCGGAACCGCACATTTTGGACAGAGTCACCGCGCCCACCGAATTGGGCAAACCCGCACCCAGGACCGCTTGGCGGGCCGGTGCTTGCCCCAAACCGGCCATCAAACAATTGCCGAAAAAGACTTCTCCAACCTCTTCACCCTTGATGCCCGCTCGATCCACAGCCGCCTTAATCGCCACCGAGCCCAGTTGAACTGCGCTATGGGATGCAAAATCACCAAGCAAGCTGCCAATGGGCGTGCGGGCGGCCGATACGATAACGATTGGATCTAACATGACAAGGTCGTTCTAATTTGTAAGGGAAGGCAATTGTCGCGCTGCTTTTGATGCAATGCAACAACTGTGTTCATTTTTTCCTGCACTGTTGTGGACGAGTCGCTCTAATTTCGCCCAGAACCGGACTCGCCGTCAGGCAAATCCCGTCCCTTCGTGAAACTTTGCCTCGCCAGCGGGCAGATTTTTGGTGTTAACCCACCAAAAAATCCTGGAGCAGTCGGTTGACCAGAGCAGGCTGCTCCAAAGTACTCATATGCCCGCAATCCTCAATCACCTCGAACCGGCAATCCTGGCGATGCAACCCAATCGCCGCCGCAATGGCCTCATGATCGGCCACTGTGGTCACCATATCCTGGCGGCCACAGGCCACGAGAGTAGGGCAGGCCAACCGGGCAAGGCTGGGGAGCGAGTTCGGCCGACCCATCATCGCGTCTTGCTGGGCAGCCTGAACCTTCGGCCCAAGAGCTACGGCCATCGCCATGGTCACGCCTGCGCTGGCTGGATCCTGCTGATGGCTTGGCGCAAGAAAACGGCCCGGTAGAGACGTACTAAAGGCTGCCATACCGAGTTCGACAACCTTATTCCGGTCCGTCAGCCGCCCTTGTTTTTGAGCTTCGCTGTCGGGGGTAGCACGTGTGTCGAGCAAGGCTAGTTTGACCAAGCGCTCTGGTGCCTGACGCAAAAGCTCAAACGCAATATAGCCGCCCATCGATAAGCCAACACAATGGAAACGCTCGGGTTGACTAGCCAAGAGACGTTCGCCAATGGCGCGCATCGAGGTCTCTTCGCGAAACAACATGATCTGGCAATCGAAGTGGTCTTGGAGCACTTCGATTTGTGGTGCGTACAGGCGTTCGTCGCACATATGACCAGGGATCAAGAGAAGCCTCGGCTTGGTCGCACTCTTATTCATACTCATGCTTGAGTCTTCCCATAACTGAAGGTACTGGAGAAATCTAAGATCCAGTCAATGCTATGCGGATTGGCCATCGAGTCGCGATTCACGGCCTTATCCAAAGGATGACCCAGCAAAATCCTTTTCACGGGCACCTCGAGCTTTTTACCCGTCATGGTGCGCGGCACTTCAGGAATCGCATACGCGACATTCGGGACATGACGAGCCGAGAGCTTGACTTTGATGGCACTTAAAATCCGCTCGCTCAACTCGCTCGGCATACCGGTATCACCACTCGCAGCTTGTGCTCCACTTCGAGCGGGCCCTTTCGGCACCACACTGGTAGAAGCAAAACTTGGATCACGGAGTACGACGAACAAGGCCAGAAAGGACGGCTTGCCGAGATACTCGAGGTCGACCACTAAGGAGTCCGCCACTTCTTCAAACTCTTCCACCACACGGTATAACTCGCTAGTGCCCATCCGAATGCCATAGCGATTGATGGTGGAGTCACTGCGGCCGTATATTTTTGAGGTCACGCTTTCTTTACGCTCATTGAGTTGCAACCAATCGCCGTGACGCCATACTCCCGGAAAGAGATCGAAGTAGCTGCCGAAGTAGCGCGAGCCATCATCATCGCCCCAGAAATACAGGGGCATTGAGGGCATGGGCTGCTTGCACACCAGCTCTCCCACCTGGCCACGCAGTGACCGGCCTTCTTCATCGAAAGCGTCGACATCGGTGGCTAAGCCACGACATTGCATCTCGCCAGAATAAATCGGCAGAGTGGGAGCGCTACACAAAAAGGCTGCGCCAGGATCCGTGCCCCCAGAGATGGAGCACAGTGCAATATCTTTTCCAATCCCCTGATAAATCCATTCGTGACATTCTTCGCTCAGAGGCGAACCGGTCGAGCCAACGGATCGGATAGGGCTCAGGTCAAACTTCTTGGCAGGGTTCAGACCAGCCTTGATGCATTGCGCGACGAAGGCAGGGCTGGTCCCGAAAAAAGTGGCCTTTTCTCTTGAGGCGAATTCGAACGGAGCATGCAGATCGGGGAATCCAGGATTGCCGTCAAAGAGTAGTACGGTTGCGCCAGTACCTAAACCTGTGACCAAGAGATTCCACATGATCCAACCGGTGGAGGAGAACCAGTAGAAGCGATCTTGCGGGCCGACGTCCAGATGAAGGCCGGTGCCCTTGTAGGATTCAATGGTGGTGCCACCGTGCGAATGGACAATGGGTTTAGGCATACCGGTGGTGCCGGAGGAATAGACGATCCACAAGGGGGTATTGAATTCGACGGGCAGGTAATGAGGTTGGGCGTCTTTATTTTGTGCCATTGCCTCACTCCAATCGATGACCTGCACAGGGCGATCCAGACCAGACACATCAAGTTTCGCGCCAGTCGACAGATTATCGACAAACACTACCGCCTTGACGCTGGGCAAGGCCTGCAAAATTTCCAGTAGCGTTTCGCGCCGGTCAAAACCTTTCCCGCCATAGAAGTACCCATCGACTGCAAAGATCACCTTAGGCTCGATCTGTTGAAATCGATCAGCCACGCTCACCGTTCCCATGTCTGGCGAGCAACTAGACCAGATCGCGCCGAGCGCAGCGACCGCGTTCAGAGCCACGACGGTGTGGGGAATATTGGGCATATAGGAGACCACGCGATCACCTTGAGTCACGCCAAGTGACTTCAAGGCTTGCGCCATCGAGGCGACCTGTTGCTCAAGCGAAGACCAGGACACTTCGCCACGCTTGACGCGTTCGCTGCGATAAATCAAGGCCGGACGCTTAAGCGAGGCCGGATCGGACGCTCGAGCCATCATATGTTCGGCGTAGTTGAGGGTCGCCCCCTCGAACCAGCGCGTACCAGGCATGCTGTTGGCATTGAGAATGCGTTGGTACGGCGTATGCACCTTCATCGGCGCAAACTGCCAGAAGGCCTCCCAGAAACCCTCAATATCCTTGACGGACCATTCCCAAAGGTCTTCGTAGTTCTTAAAGCTCAAACCCTTGTGCTTGTACAGCCAAGCCTCAAAGCGTTTCAGCTGAGAGCCTGCAATGCGGGCTTTAGAGGGTCGCCACAACACTCTGGGTACGGCCGCGGTGAGGGGCGCTTGAACGTTCGTTGCAGCTTTCGTCATAACACTATTCCAAAATTTATTTCGTCTCGACAAACAATTCACGGCCAATCAGCATGCGACGGATCTCAGACGTTCCCGCACCAATCTCATAGAGCTTGGCATCACGCCATAACCGGCCCGGCGAGTATTCGTTGATATACCCATTCCCGCCCAAGCACTGAATGGCCTCCCCCGCCATCCAGGTGGCCTTCTCAGCGGCGAAGAGAATTGCGCCCGCGGCGTCCTTGCGCAAGCTGCGCACATCGATTTTGCCGTCTCGGCTGAGGTCACATTGCTTGCCAACTTCGTACACGTACGCTCGTGTGGCCATCATGGTGGAATACATATCGGCCAGCTTGCCCTGCATCAATTGGAACTCGCCAATCGGTTGCCCAAACTGCTTGCGCTCGTGCACATAGGGAATCACTGCATCCATGCAGGCCGACATGATGCCCAGGGGGCCACCAGAAAGCACCGCACGCTCAAAGTCCAAACCACTCATCAATACATTCACGCCTTTTCCTAATCCGCCCAAGACGTTTTCGGCGGGTACCTCGCAGTCCTGGAAAACCAACTCACCGGTATGACTTCCGCGCATACCCAACTTATCGAGTTTCTGTGCAACGCTAAAACCCTTAAAGTGCTTTTCCACCAAGAAAGCGGTCATGCCACGGGGGCCAGCCTCAAGATCGTTCTTGGCATAGATCACCATCACATCTGCGTCGGGTCCGTTGGTGATCCACATCTTGCTGCCATTCAAGACCCAGCGATCCCCCTTGAACTCCGCACGGGTCTTCATCGAGACGACATCGGAGCCGGCATTGGGCTCGCTCATGGCAAGAGCCCCCACATGCTCACCGGAAATGAGTTTAGGCAGGTACTTGCGCTTCTGAGCTTCAGTGCCGTTACGAAAAATTTGATTCACACACAGATTGGAGTGCGCGCCAAAGGAGAGTCCTACGGAAGCCGAGCCGCGCGAGATTTCCTCCATGGCCACAATGTGGGCCAGATATCCTAGGCCAGCGCCGCCGTATTCTTCCGAGACGGTGACGCCCAAAATACCGAGATCGCCCATCTTGCGCCACAAATCCATCGGGAATTGGTCGGTCTTATCGATCTGGGCAGCGCGCGGCGTGATTTCCGCGGCAGCGAATTGCTGCAAGCTATCACGCAACATGGCAATGTCTTCGCCAAGGTCGAACTGCATTCCGGGGATATTGGCCATACTTCTCTCCTGCTTTGAGCAGCCAGTATTGTAGGCAATTTCTAGGGTGCGTTTAGCGAGCCTGCAAATGTAGGCCCGCATCCAACTGGATAATTTCTCCAGTCATCAACGCCGCACCGGTGCATATCCAGAAAATCGTCTCGGCGATTTCGGAAGGTTTACCTACCCGCTTCAAGGGCGTGCGCTCAATTTGGCGTGCCGCACGCTCAACATAGCTATCGGGCTGCAGACGCTCGACAAAGCCCTCTGCGACCAATGCCGGACAGACCGCATTGACCCGCACTTGCGGTGCCAAGGCCCGGGCCAGACTCAAAGTAACCGCGTTGACTGCGGCCTTCGATGCGCCATAGGCCAATGATGAGCCCCCACCATGGATGCCCGCATAGCTCGACAAATTGACGATGGCCGAGGTCTCGCTCTCTTGAGCGCTGGCGCGCAAAGCAGGCGCACAAGCGCGCGCCATCTGAAATGTGCCGATGGTATTTACCGCATAGATGGCGTGAAAATCGGCCGCATGGATGCCTTCCAGATCGGCCTCATCACAAAACCGCGTGATGCCCGCCGCGTTAACCAATGCGTCTATCCGTGCAAAGCGTCGCAAGGCGGTTTCCACCATGCTTCGACACTGGGCATCCTCGGCAACATCGGCTCGAACCACCAGACAGCGTTGGTTTATGTTCAAATCCGTTTTCGAGAGCTCAGCGATGCGAGCCCGCGCAGCGCTTTCATTGCTCTCATCGAAAACATTGAAGCTTACATTCCAACCGGCCTGGGCGAAACGGGTCGCTGTTGCCAAGCCGATGCCAGATCCGGCTCCAGTCACCAATACATGACGAGGGATTGAGCTCATCACGCTAATGCGAGACTTTGGGTAGCCAAGTGACAATCGGCGGGAAGAAGATAATGATCAAGATCAACAAGATCACACAACCAATGAAAGGCATGGCAGACAGGTAAATATCTTTCATCGTGATGTGGGGCGGCGCCACACCTTTCATTACAAAAAGTAAGAGGCCAAAAGGAGGCGTGGTGTAGCCGATCTCAAGCGCCAGCAACATGATGATGCCAAACCAGGTGAGATCAAAGCCCAGTGTTTTAGCCAGTGGAAAAAAGATCGGTGCCGTGAGTAGCATCATGGACAATTGATCCATGAAGCAGCCCAAGAACAAGATGATGCCGATCATCACAAACAACATGCCCATCGGGCCAATGTCCCAGGTGAGCGCATAGCTAATCAGACCCGAGCTTGCGCCGGTAAAGGCCAGCACCTGTGCAAACGTGCTGGATGCAAAGATGATCAGGAACGACATCACCGTGACCCGAAGTGACGACTCCAAGGCCTTGCGCATGGACTGCCAGGTCAGGCTGCGATAGCACACAGCGAGCGCCAGGACCATCACCACGCCGAGAGCCGCAGCCTCTGTGGGAGTTGCCCAGCCGACCAGCATAATGGCGACCGAGCCAATGATGATCGCCACCATCGGCGTAATGTCGAAGGCCCAGAGCCGCAACTTCTCTACGCGCGAGATCTTTTCAGCTTTGTAGGAAGGTGCCGCGGAAGGATCAATTTTCACCCAAACATAGATCAACACGGCATACATGAGGGCCAGAACTAGGCCAGGGATGATGCCAGCGATCAAA
>JANLRI010000464.1:0-4224 GCA_031361565.1 Betaproteobacteria bacterium
GTTCGGAGTTTCGTTCTCGGACATTGTGCTCGGCGCTTCAGTGAGCTTGAAGGAGCCACTACGGGTGAGATCGTTTTTGATCACCGCAGCAATGTCGACAGGTAGACGAGCATCCGTTTTGAATCCGGCCACTGAGATAGGATACTGGTTGGCACCGACGCCCGTAACGTCAATGCGAAACTGGGCCTGAGCTGGAGCGCTCAAGCTGAGTGCGGCCAGAAAGGCCACCAGGACATGTTGTATTCGGTTAAACATAATCAGTGCTTGAGGTTTAGTCTTTCGGTGAGCGAGCAATTTCTAAAGATGCATCACACAGGCCATTACTCATGGATGGAAACGGATTGGTGCGCCTAATGCCGCGCTCGGCCGCTTGATCCCAGGAGCCTAGCCCGCTCGACTTTTTCACTTCCACGCTGATGATGCCACAGTCGGGCTTGAGCTTCACTAAAAAAACAGCTTCCGGGCTGCCTTCCAAATCTTCGGGAATTTGAAAACTAGTATTCGCTTTCAGTGCTCCTGCGACTTTAGCGCCATAGCCACGATCAGTTCCGGCCGTGAGCGTCGGTGCCGTTGCGTTCGCACTGCTGCCTGTTCCCACCTTGGTTTTGGCCTCAGCCGCCGCGGCTTTAGCAACCATTGATTTCACGTAGTCCTCACGGTTGGCTTCGTCTTTCTTTGAGTCGAGCTTTGCCTCAGGTTCTTTCTTAGGGCTTTCCCGTGATTTGTCTTCTTTGGGTTTTACATCCTTCGGTTTGTCCTTCTTGGTGGCCTTCTCGGTATCGATCTCTACCTTCGGCTCGGGCTTCGGCATCGGCTTCGGTTCTACTTTGGCCACGACCTTGGGTTCAGGCTTCGGTGTCGGCCTAACCTCAGGGGCGACCGGCACTTCCGGTTTTGCGGCAACTGCGGCCTGAGGAGGGGGCGAGAAGAGTTCGGCGGACACCGGTTCGGGCGGCTGGGTCTTCCAGCGTATGCCGGCAAAAAGAAATATCGCAAGAATGCCATGCACTAAAACCGCCAGGACCACCGAGCGCAGGATGCCGCGCCCACCTTGCGGGCGCGTAAGGTAGGGCGGGGCTTTGAAATTAGGGCGCTTCATTGCGGTCTGTTTCGAGCTTGGCTTTTACTGCTCTGGGCGAACCATTAAGCCTACCCGAGCCGCAGCGTTGCCATCTTTGATTTGCTCCTTGAGCATGCCCAAGATACTGGCGACATCACCATAAGGAACGGTGCGATCCGCCGTGATCACCACCGGCAGAGTCTCCGAGCCACGAGCCTGCAAAATCACCGCTGTCACGGTCTTGCGATTCAGGTTTTTTTTCAAGGCTTCCTTGGCATCGCTTCGTTTGACAGCGATACTGCCGTTCTTATCGATCTGCACTTCGACATAGGTGCTGGGCGAACTGCTCGTTCCACCTGCCTTGGCAAGCTCAATGGTGCTCGACGGAATTAAAGGGGCGGTGACCATGAAGATCACCAAGAGCACCAGCATCACGTCGATATAGGGCACGACATTGATGTCACTCATCGGTCGCGTTTTACGACGACTATTGCGTAGTGGTGTCATCTGGTCGCTCGCCCTGGCCTAGCGCGCCTGGCGCTGAAGGATGTTCGAGAACTCTTCAATAAAGGTCTCGAAGCGATTGGCCAAACGATCGCTATCGGTCGTGAGACGGTTGAAAGCGACCACCGCTGGAATGGCTGCGAACAAGCCTATGGCCGTTGCCACCAGAGCCTCAGCAATACCAGGCGCGACCGCCGCGAGGGTGGCCTGTTGCACATTGGCAAGGCCCCGGAACGAATTCATAATGCCCCAAACCGTACCGAACAGACCAATGTAGGGACTGACGGATCCTGCGGTCGCCAGGAACGAGAGGTTCGACTCCAGGTCGTCCATTTCTCGTTGGTAGGCGGCGCGCATGGCCCGTCGGGTACCGTCCATCAAGCCTTGAGTATCGCCGGGTTTTTGCTGGCGAATTCGGAGGAACTCAGTCATGCCGCCCAGGAAAACTCTTGCCAGCGGTCCCGTGTCTTTTTTGGAGGCACGGGTTTGCTGATAAAGCGTAGCCAGCTCGCGGTCACGCCAAAACTCATCTTCAAACTCTTGTGTTTGAGCTTTGGCAAAGCGTAAAGAGAAAAATTTGCGAAAGATGACTGTCCAGGAAACAATCGAGATCAGCAAAAGTAGCAACATGACCAACTGCACGATCACGCTGGCATTGGTCACCATACTCAAGATTGATAGTTCTTTACCCATGTTTTCTCGTTTTCTTTAAGGTGCGGTATTTTTTTTCAAATGTCGGTGCGGCATCAAACATTTTAGGCGAATGCTGTATATGCTTATGTAGGTGCTCAACCCGCAAGCGAGGAATAGATTTCTTTCGGCAAGGCCATCGGCTTAAGCGCTCGAGCATTTATGCAAGCAAGCCGAATTTCGGCGCTCGCAAGCATGATGGGTTCATCCGCAGGCTTGTTCTGAAGGTAAGCCGTTTGTTCTAGACTGAGGCTAGCACGCTTTAGGACCCGTAGTTTTACACCAAGTTGCACCATATCGTCGAGCTTGGCGGGTCTGTGGTAATTCACATGCAATTCTTTCACCACAAAGATGAGTCCGAGTTCTTGACGCATCCTGACATGTTCAAACCCAAGGTGCCGAAGCCATTCAGTACGAGCGCGTTCGAAAAAACGTAAGTAGTTCGCGTAAAACACGATACCTCCTGCGTCAGTATCCTCGTAGTAGACGCGCGCTTGCCAGTTCCAGGGCTTCACTCACTTTACTCCATTGAACGCCACACTAGGGCCGAGTCCTCAGTCACCGAAACATGGCCGGACCACCGAGCTTCTAAAACCCGTTAGGTCGGTAAAGCGACCGATCGCCAAATAAACCAAATCACCAACACCGAAGCAACGCTGGCCAGGCCAAGTCGCGGGTTGCGGCTTCGCTTGTACTCATCCCAGTCGTACTTCTCGGCCAACACTGACGCTAGGACAAACCCTGAAAGCAGGCCGCCGATATGCGCGGCATTGTCGATATTGGCAATGGTAAACCCCATGAATAAAGAGATGCCGATAAAGCCGAGCAAGGAGGTACGCATGCTGGAAACAAGCCTTGGTGGTAGCTTGTTGGGCTTCGTGAACACGCCCGCAGCCAGTGCACCGGCCACGCCGAAAATCGCGCCGGAAGCACCCACAGCGACGGTGACTTTCGCGCCAAAAAATAGACTCGCAAGAGATCCAAACGTGCCAGACAACATATAGATGAGCAGAAATTGGCCGTTGCCATAAAAGCGCTCGGCGAGCTTGCCCATGTCCCAAAGGGCCCACATATTGAAGGCAAGATGAAACAGCCCAGCATGCAAGAACATGGCGCTGACCAGTCGCCAGGGTTGACGTAAAGTGAACTCGATGTAATTGCCACCAAGTCGCAGCAGGACCTCCGAGCTGGGATTCAAAATGTCGGCCCCAAGCGCAAGGCTTGCGAGCCAAGCCAGCACATTAAGCGCCACTAAGGTGGGAGTTACCCAGGCGTTCGGTGTGGCCTTGAACAAGCGATCAAAAAAATCATCCATGCGCGCTTCTCTTTTTAGTTTTTCTCATTGGGCGTGCTCCATAGGTCTGCAACTCCCCCGCGCTCGGGCAAGGTGACGCCGAAATGTTGATAGGCGCTTGGCGTGGCGATTCGTCCACGAGGCGTTCTCTGCAAGAAGCCTTGCTGAATCAAGAACGGCTCGATCACGTCTTCGATGGTCTCGCGCTCTTCTCCGATTGCGGCCGCGAGGTTGTCGAGACCGACCGGGCCACCCGAGAATTTTTCGAGAATCGCGCGCAGTAAGGTTCGATCCATGATGTCGAAGCCAAGCGGGTCAACGTCGAGCATCTTGAGGGCTAGGTCGGCCACGGAGACGTTGATGGTGCCGTCACTTTTCACCTCTGCGTAATCACGTACCCGGCGCAACAAACGATTGGCGATTCTCGGTGTGCCGCGCGCGCGTCGCGCAATTTCTTGCGCGCCGGCCGGGTCGAGCTGAGCTTGCAGTAGAGCGGCACTGCGGGTCACGATCTTTTGCATGTCGGGTAGATCATAAAACTCAAGACGACCGACGATACCAAAACGATCCCGTAGCGGGCTGGTCAGCATCCCGGCCCGCGTTGTCGCACCTACCAGGGTAAAAGGTTGTAAATCAATCTTGATGGAGCGCGCGGCCGGGCCTTCGCCGATCATGA
>JANLRI010000465.1:0-7477 GCA_031361565.1 Betaproteobacteria bacterium
GCGGTGATCGAATTGCATCAAGATGGTCGAGCTCCGCATGTGCTCAAGCTGTGCCCCGGACTCACCGTGGATGAGCTTAGCCGACTTTCCAATATGACGTTGTCGCCATAGTTACCTTGTCGTCGTTGTTCATCTTAAGTAAATCCTGAATTAGCCGCGCTGAATTCAATCGCATCCATTCACTCGGCCCTACGCACTCGGCACTATTCACTTGAAGCATTTCCTATCTTCACTATTTTTTGAGAACCTAAATGACTGAAGCTTATATTTGTGACGCGATTCGCACCCCTGTTGGCCGCTACGGCGGCGCGCTGGCCAATACGCGCACCGACGATCTCGCAGCGCTTCCGCTCAAAGCCTTGATGGCGCGCAATCCAAAATTGGACTGGGCCGCCGTTGAAGAGGTCATTTACGGTTGCGTGAATCAAGCCGGTGAAGACAATCGCAATGTCGCTCGCATGGCCTTATTGCTGGCAGGGCTACCCTCCTCCGTGGCCGGCGCAACAGTGAATCGTTTGTGCGGCTCCGGCATGGATGCCGTCGGCACCGTGGCCCGCGCGCTAAAAACCGGTGAGTTGGATCTTGCCATTGCGGGCGGCGTTGAATCCATGAGTCGCGCCCCGTTCGTCATGGGTAAGGCCGATAGTGCCTTTTCGCGTAAGGCCGAGATTTTCGACACCACGATTGGTTGGCGTTTTGTGAATAAGATGCTCAAGCAACAGTACGGTGTGGACTCCATGCCAGAAACTGCAGACAATGTCGCCGCCGATTACAAAATCGAACGCGAAGCGCAAGACCGTATGGCTTACAACAGCCAACAGCGCTGGAAGAAGGCGCAGGACGCGGGTTTCTTTACCAGCGAAATCGTTCCAGTCGCTCTCGCTCAGAAAAAGGGTGACCCGGTCATGTTCTCGGTCGACGAGCATCCCAGGCCCGAAACTACTCTTGAGGCGCTCGGCAAACTCAAAGGTGTGAATGCCCCCGAAAAAACAGTTACCGCGGGGAACGCATCAGGGGTCAACGACGGCGCCGCGGCCATTCTCATGGCCTCCGAAAAAGGCGTCAAACAACACAGCTTGACTCCGCGCGCACGCATCGTCGCGATGGCCACCGCCGGGGTTGCCCCGCGCATCATGGGTATTGGCCCAGCTCCGGCAACACAACGTCTGCTCGCCAAGACGGGTTTGAAGATTGGTCAAATCGATGTCATCGAGTTGAACGAAGCCTTTGCAGCTCAAGGTATTGCCGTGTTACGGGAGTTGGGCCTGCCTGATGATGCGGCGCATGTGAATCCCAACGGCGGAGCGATTGCGATTGGCCATCCGCTGGGCATGTCGGGTGCTCGCCTCGTGCTCACTGCCACCAACCAGTTGCACCGGGTTGGCGGACGGTATGCGATTTGCACCATGTGTATCGGCGTCGGCCAAGGCATCGCGATTCTGATCGAACGGGTCTAAACGCAGCGTCGAAGACTTGAGGCGCCGAAGTATTCACCGTCACCGAGCGCCTCAGTCAGGTTGAACATCATCACCGACCCAGGGTTTTATGCCCTGGCTGTACCTGCTGTACTCATTACCGGCCTCAGCAAAGGGGGCTTTAGTGGCATCGGCACCTTGTCCGTGCCACTGCTCACCTTGGTCGTCACGGCCCCGCAGGCGGTGATCATCATGCTCCCTCTTCTTTTACTTGCGGACGTGATCGGTCTCATTGGTTTTCGCGGAAAGATCGATCAGGCAATTTTGAAGTTGGCGATTCCAGCGGGCCTGATCGGCATCCTGCTGGGATGGCTGCTGTTCAAATATGTCAACACGAATCTTCTCAAGGCCGTGATCGGCCTGGAGGCGATCATTTTCGCTGTCCAAAAACTACTCGAAGGTCGTAACGCCTGGACTGGCCCGGGGATGCCGCTCAACAAACCCAAGGCCGCGTTTTTTTCCGTGTTGGCTGGCTTTGCGAGTTTTCTATCCCACACCGGCAGCCCGCCCATGATGCAATTCATGCTACCGATGAAGATGGATCGAATGGTGATGGTAGGCACCTTAGCTTGGTTCTTTGCCTTCATAAACTTCAGCAAATTGATTCCCTATAGCCAGCTCGGTTTGATTCAAATCACTGAGTTAGCCACGTCCTTAGTTCTGCTGCCCTGCATTCCACTGGGCTATTGGATCGGCGTCCACCTCATCAAGAAAGTAAGCCAGGCCCAATTTGTGCGAATCATCTCGATCCTGCTTCTCTTAACGGGAGTGAAACTGGTCTGGGATGCGTTCGCATAGGATTAAAGCCGAAGCAGATTCAGTGGCAGCGGCAGTGGCTATGTTTGGTGGCGCAACATGCGGCTAGTGGGGAATCGGGAGTGGGGAGCGCTTCGCCATTTTCAAGAGGCATCAATAGGCACGAAATGCAAATTAATTATCTCGCCAGCCCTATTGAAATCACCCCGCTGCGGTCTTAACTGGGTAACATAGAGCCGATGCGCTCTCTTAAACCGATGGACTACCTCATGTCTTAAGTCGCTAATTACGACCCGACCACCTATGCTCAGTTAGCTAGAGTTTTGCCGCACTTATTTAAAGGAGTTTTCGAAGAGCCGAGCAAGGCCTCGAATACTGGCCGCCCAACAGCCGCTGGTTTTGCCGTGGATGTTCACGAAGATGAAACCGCCTATACCCTGGTCGGCAACCTACCGGGTTTCAGTAAAGATGACATCAAAGTGGAAATCGATGGCAACCAAGTAAACATCCGCGCCGAAAACGCACCGGACACGGTCAAGCCACAAGCAGATACAACGTCGCAAGCATCCGGCCCATCAAAATCAAGCCAGGAAGTGTTGGCGAGAGTGCTACGCAACGAACGCTACTCAGGTGCATTTGCCCGAGGCTTTAGTTTGCCGATCGAAATCGACGACTCTCAATCGAAGGCAAAATATGAAAACGGCGTGCTCACCTTGACTCTACCCAAGAAGCCGCAAGCCAGTGCAAAACGCCTCGCGATCGTCTAGTGCGGTGATTTAGTACCGGCCTGCGCGTGATTTAGTGCCACCGTATCTGCCGTTGAGGGCAGTGCGGTGGCCGTTTATCCGAAGCCCAAATTTTCAGGTGATTTTTTTCATTCCTAATCGCCCGTATGATTGACTGGCCTCATGGCTCGGGTTAGTGTGCAGCCTGATGCGGACCTGACGCCGCGCACTATTGGCTTTGAGACCATGCTAAATCAAAAACGTTTACTCTCCCGAACTGCAACCCTAGGTTCTATTGCTTTGGTCTTGAGTGCTTGCGCCAGCAATGTGCCGCGACCGACAAGCGGGATCGGCTCCACAAGTAGCACATCGCCTACCCCCGCCAAACCGCTTACCGGTGACGACATCAATCGTGAACTCACGGCCAAGGGCTGGCAATTTATGGGTGTCTCTGGTCCTTCGAATGACCCCAACCTACTATACATTCGCGCGAGCTCATATCAAAAAATAAACGACTTAGCGAAAGTCACGACCTACAACGTTTATGGCAATGAGGCGACGCGAAGCTACGGCAACAATCGTGCCTCCTCTTTCGGATGGGAAGTAAGTTGTAGCGCCAAAACCGCACGCATCGTTTCGCATCAAGTATTTAAGGACACTTTGGGTACTGTTCTGGTGTCCAATCGCACACTGAGCGATACCCCTACCAGCAAGATTGCAACCGGCACCATTCCTTCAATAATCTATGGCAAGGTATGTGAGTCTGGGCCATCCTCCGGCACGGGTGTGGCGATTAGCCTCGGACGGGTGTTAACAGCAAGTCATGTCATTAACAAATGCACGGCGGTCGAGGCCATTTTCGACGGCAAACGCTACCCCGCCACCGTGACCGCACAAGATTCGAAGAACGATTTAGGCTTGCTCGACGTGCAAACTCTTCCGATCAAAAAACCAATCAATTTGCGGCGCAACGCGATCAATGGTGAGAGCGTGATGGCGGCCGGTTATCCACTCTCGGGTCTGCTTTCCGCCGACTTGATCGTGACCACCGGCATTGTCAACTCCCTTGCCGGCATCGCCAACGATCCAAGCCAAATCCAGGTCTCAGCGCAAGTTTCCCCTGGAAACAGTGGCGGTGGGCTGCTGGATAAAAGTGGCAACCTGGTCGGCATCGTGGTGAGCAAACTCGACGTGATGCGCGCGGCGGCAGTCACTGGAGATATGGCGCAAAACGTTAATTTTGCGGTGAAACCTGAAGTCGTCAAAATGTTCTTGGACGCTAACGGTGTACGCATGAACTCAAGTGATGCAAGCATTCGACTCGAAGGTGAGGATCTCGCTCAACGGGCCCGTGAATTCACCGTCAAAATTGAGTGCAAGAGCCGCCCTCCAACGATCCTGAGTAGTCTTTAACGCCAAGGTTCGATTCGAAAAGCAGCGATTCAAAGCACTGCAATTTACAACGCGATCATCGACCCGCGCCGCAGCTTATTCAAAAAATGCCAGAGGGCTTGATGCAAAGAATTGGCGAGACCGGATGGCAACTCTCGCACGGAGAGCGCAGTCGCATTTTTTTAGCCAGAGCGCTTTTACAGAACGCGCAGCTTACGGTTTTGGACGAGAGTTTCGCAGCGCTCGATCCGCAAACGCTTGAGCGCTGCTTAAAGTGCGCACTGAAGCGCGCTCAAACTTTGGTGGTGATCGCTCATCCCTAGTGTGGGGAGTCCTTGCCCTCCCGATGAAGGTGCCTTGCAAAGCTTGCGATGGCGCCGGAAGAAACAACTCTGGGCATAGCACACAAGGTGAGTGGCATGGAATGTGCTTAGTAAGGTGCAACTGCTTGTTCAATCTCTTTTTGGCACCAACTCAGTGAATTCATTCAAGACTTTTCTTCGATCTGGTCACGGCCCCACCCTGCTCTCCTCGTTTATCTACTTCGGGTTCTCCTGCTGCATCTGGGTGATGAATGGCGCCATGGCGCCGTTTATTTCAGAGACCTACAACCTCACTCCGGCTCAAAAAGGCGTGATGCTCTCAATACCGATCTTTGCGGGCGCCCTGATGCGCTTTCCGCTCGGGATTTTGGCTCAATATATTGGCCGAAAGAACGCCACCCTGGTTGAGATGGCGATGATCATCGTCGCGCTGCTGTTCGGCTATTTCTATGTCGACTCCTACAATAGCTTACTGGCGATGGGTGTGCTCCTTGGCATTGCAGGCGCAAGTTTTGGCGTGGCTTTAAGCCTCGGTTCGGGCTCGTTTCCAGCTCGCTACAAGGGCCTTGCCATGGGCTTGGTGGGAGCGGGCAATGTCGGCACAGCGGTGTCGGTCCTCGTCGCCCCGGCTTTGGCACAACGCTACGGGTGGCAGACAGTGTATGGCATCGCCGCAGTGGCCATGCTCTTACCCATTTTGGCCATGATCTTCATGGCCAAAGAACCCTCCGATGTCGACAAGCATGCCAGCTTTAAAGAACATATCGCCTGCCTCTTCGAAAAGGACGGATGGGCATTTTCGATCATCTACGCTGTAAGTTTTGGTGGCTTCATTGGGCTGACCACCTTTTTGCCCTCGTATTATCACGATCAGTTCGGCGTCAGCAAGGTGCAGGCTGGTCAGCTCTCGATGCTCGCCGCGTTCATGGGTGCCGCTGTACGCGTCTTGGGCGGCTGGATTTCCGACCATTGGGGTGGGGTCAACACCTTGACCGCGGTACTGATCACGGTTGCCATTACCTTGGTGCTTTGCGGACTCGCAGGAGGCTCTCTGGTAGCGACCACCTTACTCTTCATGCTGTGCTTCGCAGCGCTTGGTGCAGGCAACGGTGCGCTTTTTCAGTTGGTGCCCCTGCGCTGGCCGGCAGCGACGGCCGTTGCGGGCTCCATGATTGGTGAAATTGGTGCCTTAGGCGGCGGCCTGATTCCGAACGCAATGGGTATGAGTAAGCAACTTACGGGCACTTACCTTTGGGGCTTTGTTGGTTTCGCCGTTTGCGCGGTGATCGTGTTATTCATGCTGCGTAGTATGCAAATTCGCTGGACCCGCACCTGGGCGGAAAAAGGTGGGCGGGCAAGAGTGAGCGCTGCATGACGAGTTGGCATGAACCCTCGTAGCGAGGGCGGCGCTAATTCAGTATCCGCCTACCCCGAAGTAGGCAAAAAAAACAACCAGTAAATTAGAGTCAAGTTAAATAGCACGCTCAAGCCCAATCCAATTTTCCAACGCGTACTCGGATCGCGTTGGATCAACGGAGTGTTGCTCGGTGCCGAAAGCGGACGCGACGCACCCCGGTCAACAGCCAGAAGAAACTCTTCGGCCGTTTCGAATCGCTTGTGGTGATCAAGAGCGACGGCTTTAAGTATGATGTGATCCAGCCAAATCGGTATTTCAGGATTGAGACGACTTGGAGGGACCGGATCACGCCGATAGCGTCCACTTTGGTAAGGCAGTACGTCCCCATAAGGTAGCTTAAGCGTCAGGAGCTGATATAGTGTGACCCCGAGCGCAAATAGATCGCTCTGAGCATTAGCCACTTGAGGCTCGGCCTCCCCCTGTTGAGCGTCGAAGCCCCATTGCTCAGGGTTCACGAAACTCGGTGTGCCCGCATGTAGCTTACGCATCGATTCGGGTTCGCGTCCAGTGAGCGCCACACCGAGATCCAGTAAGCGCAACACGCCATCATCACCTTGATGCAAATTTGCGGGCTTCACGTCTCGGTGCACCACATTCTGTCTGTGCAAGGCGCCCAATGCTTTCAAGGTTTGTGCCGCGACCGAGAGCGCCTGCTGCACGCTACATTGCACTTTGCGATCCAGCAGGTGTTGCAAGGTTTCACCGCCATGCCAGTTGTACAGGAGATAAAACGCCGAAGGAGGCATACCCGACTCCACTAAGGCGGGAGCAAGTTCATACAATTGCACCAAGGATGCTGCCGCCTGACTGGTTTGCATGCGTAGACTTACCCAGGCTTCATGGGCCAACATGGCGCGTTCGTCCTGATCGTGGGCACGTGCTGGATGCAAGGTTTTGAGTGCATACAACTTCTTGCTCGCCAGGTCACGTACCTGATAAATAATATTGATACCGTTATCTGCAATGATTGAGGTCACGGTCAAACCGTCAACCTGTGCGCCCACTTTAAACTTGGCAGGAATCGGCAAGGATTGGGCAAGGCGATTTTGGTCGTAGAGCGTGGCATCCAGTAAGCCCAGCACGCGAATCACCAGTGCGCTGGCATTATCCTGGGAACCGGCCTGGAGAGCTGCATTGACCAAGGCCTCGCTCATCACTTGCGCCTGACGATCCGCAGCAATCACCAGCTCCGCGGTGAGCGCCCTCATCTTCGCCGGACTGATCATCCCGTGCACGCCATCAGTGAGCAAGACAAAGACATCGCCCACCATCAAGTCGCCCTGGGTGTAGTCCACCAGGAGTCGATCTTCAAAGCCCACCGCGCGCAGAAGCTGATGCTTGAAATCAGGATGAGTGACGCTGTGATCACTGGTGAGTTGAGTGGTCGCG
>JANLRI010000473.1:0-5306 GCA_031361565.1 Betaproteobacteria bacterium
GTGGTCTGGTAGCGGTCGGTGAGTTTGGATTCAACTTCGAGGGAGGTGGGCATGGCGATTGCTTGCGGGGGTAATTCAATGCTTTGCATAGTAATGCAATTGCCTTACCCAGTCAATGCAATTGAATTACCAGTTTAGTAACCAGATTGGCCCGCGGCACCTCGGGGTGCACGCGTCGCCGACCGAGCGGCGCGGGTTCCTGAGGGTTCTTGCGGACTGCGGAGAGCGCCATTTCTGCCACCAACTGGCAGGTTTTACCTTCCGTTTGCGCACACTCTCTCCGGTCCTCCCCACCCAGGCGCAGGCGGTGATCGCTTCGAGGAGAAAATCTTCAAGGGACCACTAGCGCGAATGACCCGTGAGGCCCTGAGCTACATCGAGCGGAATTTCCTGATCGAAACCGTGCTCAAGCACCCCGACCGGGCCGAGGCCACGCGGGTTTGGAATTTCCCTTATGCGGCCATTAAGGAAGCCTTGGTCAACGCTGTTTATCTCCGCTCCTACGAAGAACGCGAGCCCATCGAGGTTAGCGCTCAAACACGAGGATCACTTCCGCAATGCTTACCTGAAACCGGCTTTGGCCCTTGGTGTGGTCGAAATGACCCTGCCTGATAAGCCACGCAGTAGCAACCAGCGCTATCGCCTGACCACCCTTGGACGACGCTGGTTAGAGAGACATCCGGGCATCTGCCTGGGCTGAAACCACTGGGACCACCGACAAGCCCGCAGCAGCCCGCGCCAGTGTTCATAAGCTCGGGAGGCAAGTCAGCAGATGTTCAACCGTCCGCCACGAACGGGTTCAGGCGTGCAAGCCTGAGCGCGGCCTGCAAGGCCGATTCCCCCTAGTGGCACTGAACCTCCCCACCCTCCCCACCCATAACTTGACGTGCGCACTTTTCGAAAAACAACCCTAGAAATCTCATCAGATCTTTATCATGGTCAAGTTTTAGTTTAGTATTCACAGCTAACCATATGAACTTTAACAATAAATCCATATTCTTGATCGTTTTTCTCAGCTTCGCTGGGAATCTCTTCAGTGAACCCACTCGCGCGCAATCCTTAGACCGGATTGTGGCGGAGGCGGTTCGTAATCACCCGCGTCTTTCAGCCGCTCGGGCAGGGGCTTACGGTGTCCAAGCCGAAATCGAAGTTGCTCAGGCTGCCCTTCGGCCTAAGCTCAATTTTTCAGGGGGTGGTGGACGAGGCTATTCCTTTGCAAACGGCGGCGTCTCCCCGGGAGGCGATATCGTGGCCCAGGGCTCCTATCCCCTATACGACGGCAAACGCAGTCTCAATGAGGTAAGCCGTCAAGAGTCAAGATTCTCGAATGCCCAGCAAAAGGCCGACCAAATCCGTGATCAACTGGTTGGCTTGACGACCGACGCCTATATCGAAGTCGTCAAGCAAGAAGCCTTAGTCAAACTTTCCTCTGAAAACGTTGATGCGCACCAAAGTTTGATGTCCAAGGTGTTAGAGATCGTTCAGCTTGATCGTGGCCGTGCAGTCGATGCAACTCAGGTGGCCGTGCGCCTACAGCAGGCCAAGGTCAATCTCAATGCCCAGCGCAACGCCCTAAATGAAGCCAAAGCGGCCCTTGCGGATTTACTCGGACGACCAGATTTTGAGGCCGTACCCGTGAAGGATCCAAGCTCCGCGCTTCCAAAAAGTTTAGGCGAAGCCACCTCTTTATTGGACAACCACCCGAGCATCAAGGCCGCACGCGCTGATGCAAAAACCAGTGACTACGCCGCGCAAATTGCCGCAGCTTGGTCCAAACCCAAAGTAGACGTGCTGGGCACCTTAAGCAATCCGAGCAGCGCTTTAAACAGTCGGTATTTCAGCAATTTTGATGTCCGGCTTGGGGTGCAATGGTCGGCCTTCGATGGTGGTGCAGGCCGTGCCGCCGAGCGAGCTGCAGAATTGCAAAAACAAGCCACTGAAGAACAAATCAAGGTGGTGCTGCGAGAATTGTCCACCGATGTTTCTCGCAGTTGGGCTCAAATGCAGTCTCGCGAAGGCAGGTTTACCGAGTTTATCGATCTCTCCATGAGAGCACGTGCGGTACGCGAAGCCTACTGGGAGCAATTTCGTATTGGTCGCCGCTCAATTCTCGATTTACTCAACGCAGAAAACGAGGGGTATCAAGCGACTCTTTCAGCCGAGCAGGTACGCCAAGAAATGATTCAGTTTCAATACCGCGTTTTATCCAGCACCGGTACATTATCCAAATGGCTTGAACTCGATGAGCCGGTCGTCCCGGCAGACCCAGCAGTCACCAAAAATTAAAGGGCGTTCCATGATGGACACCGACTCCTCTCAGCAAGCCGGCCTTGCGCATACCGATCCTTTAATACACGCCCTAGTGCTCACGCTCAAGCTACACGGCTTGGATATTTCGATGGAAGGCCTCACCCAGGGAATTCCTCCCTCCGGCAAAGACGGCCGTTTCGTAGTCAATGATTTGATTCGTGCCGCCGATGCCAACGGCGCTCTGGTGATCCTCAAGGAGCGCAAGCTCACTCAAATTACCGAGATTGTTCTGCCTGCGATCTTGGTTTTGAAGAGTGGCGATGCGGTGGTGTATCGGCGTCGCTTAGATGATGGACGCTATGTACTATCCTCGACGGAAACTGGCGTCGAAGAAATCCCTGTGACTGAAGCTCAGCTCAATGCGTTCTACAGTGGTTTTTGTCTGTTTGTGCGGCCGCCGCGCGAGGACTCTAGCTCTCGTCGCGAAGGTGCAGCACCACAAAACTCTTCAGGCTTACCCTCCGCCGAAGGTGCTGGTCAGGCCTTCGACGATTCACGCAAAGGGCACTGGTTTTGGTCTACGGTGTGGCGCTATCGGGGTTACTACGTCGAAGTGGCTTTCGCCACCGTGCTGATCAATGTCCTTGCCTTGGCCGGCACCTTCTTCACCATGAACGTCTATGACCGAGTGGTTCCCAATTTGGCCTTCGTGACCCTTTGGACTTTAGCGACCGGCGTAGCCATTGCCATGGCGTTCGAATTTTTAGCACGAAACATCCGAGCCTGGTTGCTCGATAACGCCGGTAAAAAGGCAGACCTTCTGCTGGGCAGCGCACTGTTTCGCCAAACCTTGCAAATCCGGCTTGAGCATCGCTCGGCCTCGCCTGGAGCCTATGCCAACAACTTGAAGGAATTCGAGTCACTGCGCGATTTCGTCACCTCAGCCACCTTGGCCGCTATGGCCGACCTCCCCTTCCTGTTCTTGTTCATTTTTGTGATCGGCATGATTGCCGGGCCAATTATGTGGGTGGCGGTATGCGCCGTGCCCTTGATCCTTCTCGCCAATATCCTCATTCAAATTCCTTTGGCTAAATTGGTCAATGAGAATATGAAAGAGTCATCCATCAAGCATGGTGTCTTGATCGAAGCCGTAGAAGGTGTAGAAACCATCAAGGCCTTACGCGCAGAAGCATGGCTTCAACGCCAGTACGAAGTGAGCTCTGCGCTCACCGCACGCAGTGCCATGCGTAGCCGCCTGCTGTCCAATATCGTGATTCACTTCTGCACTTCGATTCAGCTTTTTGCGACTGTTGCTGCTGTAGTGTGGGGGGTGTACCTTATTGCCGATGGCAAGTTGACCATGGGTGCCCTAATCGGCGCCGTGATGTTGATCGGTCGGGCTCTCGCCCCGGTGAGCCAAATCACTGCGCTTGGCGTACGCTTTCAACAGGCTCGCTCGGCACTTAAAAACCTGAACCGAATCATGGCGCAACCCACGGATCGTGAAGCAGGCCGAAGCTACCTTAACAAGAGCCAGTTTCAAGGCGAGCTACGCGCTGAAGGTTTGGTCTATCAATATTCCCAGGAAAGCCCTCAGGTGGTGCGCAATGTAAGTCTGCATATTAAGTCTGGTGAGCGCGTGGTGATGTTGGGTCGTATCGGTAGCGGTAAATCAACCTTATTAAAGGTCCTTTCCGGCCTGTATCGCCCCGGTAGCGGTCAGGTGTTTTTAGATCAATTGGACATTGTACAAATCGAGCCCAATGCGGTGCGACGTAGCGTCGCCTTCGTTGCCCAAGAAGCTCGACTTTTCCACGGTACTCTGCGCCAAAATCTAGTTGTGGGCAACCCACAGGCCAGCGATGAGTGGATGTTACGCGTAGCCGAAGCCGTGGGCGTGGCCGATATTGCCCGCGCCCATCCGCGCGGTTACGATATGGTGATTAACGAACGTGGCGAAGGCTTGTCCGGTGGACAGAGACAAGCGGTTGCTATTGCCCGAGCCTTGATCACGAAGCCTTCAGTCATTCTCTTGGATGAACCCACCAGCGCCATGGACCAAATGTCCGAGCAGCGAGCCTTAAGCGCCATCGTTGAACTTGCGGCTGGTAAGACCATTGTAATGGTCACTCACAAAATGAGTATCGTCGGTTTTGCCCAGCGTTTAATCGTGCTCGATTCTGGGCAAAAAGTGGCCGATGGCCCTCGGCAAGCGGTGCTTGATGCGCTCAACGCGGGCAAGGTGCATGCACCTCCTGCCAGGAAGCCCGAGGCCGCGCTCGCCTAACCATGCCTATATATCTCACTGAGTAACACATGACGTCTGCCGCCAACTCAACTACCGTACCTAATGCGCTAACTACTCTGGGCGATCAAGCTCAGATCTCAAGGAGCCGACGCGACGATCTCATTTACGCGACTGAACTCAAGCAAGCCATGGTGAGTGACCGCAGCGTCAGCGCTGGAGTCACCCTCTTGCTACTGTTTGCCTTAGGCGGCTCGGCGCTGTGGTGGGCTTCGGTGTCCCATCTTGAAGAAATCACCCGCGGCAATGCTCGCATTATTCCGACGAGCCGCGAACAATTGGTGCAAAGCTTAGAGGGTGGGATCGTCGCCGAGCTTCTAGTCAAAGAAGGTCAAGTGGTTGATAAGGGGCAAGCCTTAGTTCGCATTGACGCAACCAAAGCACAGAGCGCGTTTGCCGAAGGTCGCACCAAGGCCTTGGCACTAAAAGCCGCAGCGGCGCGCCTGCGTGCTGAGGCGCGCGGAACACCACTCGAGTTTCCGGCCGACGTGATGCGCGACGCTGAGCTTTTGCGCAATGAGCGTAGCACCTATGCTGCAAAGAAAACAGCTCTTGAGGAAGGCGTGGCCACACTCAAAGCGAGCCGCGACTTGCTCAAGAAAGAATTAGGCATTACCGAGCCCATGGTCGACAAGGGCCTTGTCGCCGAGGTTGAAGTATTACGCATGCGGCGCCAACTCAACGAGATTGAGCTGCAAGTGCAGGAGCGCATCAACAAATATCGCAGCGAAGCCGCAGGTGAGCTGGCGAA
>JANLRI010000490.1:0-6968 GCA_031361565.1 Betaproteobacteria bacterium
CGTCACGCGTGCGCTGCAGCCCTGCCAGCAAATTTTCGTCGTGCGGATTCACTCTTAATCCGACGATGTGGATGGTTTCTCCAGCCCAGGTGACGGAGACTTCGACGCCGTGAACGTACCCCAGCCCTATTGCCTTGGCCGCGGTCGCAGCCTCGGCTTGGCCGCTTAACTCGTCGTGGTCGGTGAGAGCCAAGACGCTCACGCCATTACGTTGAGCGCGCTTTACTAATTCAGTAGGCGATAAAGTCCCGTCTGAAAGTCGAGAATGGCAATGCAAGTCAAAATTCTGACGCCAGGGATCAGGCATCGCCGCCAAATTGGGTTCCATAGTGCTCATTAGGATAGAAACGTTTCAATCAAGGAAGCGATGACTTCAGGCCGATCATGATGCAACATATGCCCTACTTCGGGCACTTCCTCCAATCGCAGGTCCGGGATGGCCAATAGGCGGCGACGATAGGCGGGCGACGCCACAAACTTGTGCCAATCATCCCGCTCACTGGCCAGAAGCATTAATGTTGGGGCACTAATACGTCTCCACAAGCTTAAAACTTCCTCGACTCGATACAAAATAGGAGTTGAATGCTTATGCGCCGGATCGGCCAAAAGCTCCCACTCCCCGGCGCTATTTTTTTGCGACCAATGCTCTGCTAAAAATGCAGCCTTATCTTGGCTCAGGCGGGCATTGTTCTTCATTAAACGCGCCGCGACCTCGTCGAGGCTGGCGTAGGACTTTAATCGCGCCCCGGTTTTGATCGCGTCGATAAACCCGCGATAGCGATTCGCGGCCTGATTGGGGTGGGTTGCCGCCATACCGGCGCCCTCCAAATTAACCAGTTTTGCGATACGCTCCGGCCGCACGCCGGCGTAAAGCATGGCCACGTTACCGCCCATACTATGTCCCACGAGATTGACTTGATCAAGCTTGAGTGCGTCCAGCACCATTTCAAGATCCGCTAAATAATCGGGGAACCAGTAGGTGTCATATTGTGGCGTACTGGTCAAGCCAAAGCCGCGCCAGTCGATGGCTACAACCCGCCAGTCCTGTTTAAAGGCATCCACCATAAACTGAAAGGAGGCCGAGACATCCATCCAGCCGTGCAACAACACCATCGTCGGTGAAGAACCGTTAGCAGCGCAGGTAAACCATTCGCGTACATGATACTGAAGCCCTCGCACGCTCAGAAAATGCGAGCTACTCTTAAACTTAGAGCGATATTTCTTCACGGCAAGGTTAAACCGAGGTTAAGAGGTAGAGACTTCAAGCCGCACTCAATTTCGTCCATAGAGCAGGTCCTTTGGCGTCTTTCTCCATCGTTTTCAAATAGGCCAAATGCACTTCAAGGTCTTCGTTCGACAAAGGCACGCTCTGTAAATTAAGGGGTGGCCAATCGACATTGCTGAACTCTTCCGCGCGCGACTGTGCGTCCCCTGAAATGCCAAGGCTGTCTTGGCCTCGCGTCATGGCCAGATACACATCTGCCAAAAGCTCTGCGTCAAGCAAGGCGCCATGCAATTTTCGATGGGCGTTGGAAATGCCGTAGCGCTCGCAAAGTGCATCTAAACCATTGCGTTTACCGGGGTGCAGTTCACGGGCCATCGCCAAGGTGTCCAAGATGCCCCCCGAATAACTGGGAAACTTCTCAAGCTTGACCCGGTTTAGCTCAGCATTCAAAAAACCTACATCAAACGGGGCGTTATGAATCAAAATCTCCGCGCCTTGCACGAAGTCAAGAATTTCCCGGGTCCGCTCTAAAAACAAAGGCTCCGTCGATAGTCGTTCGCGACTCAGGCCGTGCACCGCCAAGGCTCCCTCATCAATATCGCGCTCCGGATTGAAATACAAATGCAAATGCCGCCCGGTCAAACGACGATCAACGATCTCGACGCAGCCGATCTCAATCACGCGGTGGCCTTGCTCGGGTTGCAGACCTGTGGTTTCGGTATCCAAGACCACTTGTCGAAGCGTTTTCAATGGGGACTCCTGATGAAACGAAATTCATATTTAGGCGACTGTCTGGTTATCGATGAAAATAGCACAAGTCAGATTTGTCTCTCGCAAGCCACCTTTTGTCCCGTAGTGTTTCATCCTTTGCAAGTAAAAATATGAATACCACCAAAACCAATCACCCTTTCCCATGCAACCTGCCTCTAGCTCAAGCGCGAAATACGGTGCTCAATTTAGGTGCATCAAAAATCCGCGAAGTGGCGAATGCGGGCATGGGTAGAGACGATGTTTTGGCCTTTTGGTTCGGCGAGCCCGATAGTGTTACCCCGGCCTTCATCCGTGAAGCGGCAAAGTCTGCCCTGGACGGTGGTGATACTTTCTATCGCCATAATCTTGGCTTGCCCGAGCTTCGTGAGGCACTTGCAAACTACTTGAGCCAGCCAAATTCGGACTCAAATTCCGGCTCAAAACCTAGATCGATTCGCGCCGATCAAATCGCAGTCACCAGCTCAGGAGTCAACGCTCTCATGTTGGCGGCGCAAACGATTCTTGAGCCCGGCGATAAAGTCGTGGCTGTGGTTCCTCTGTGGCCAAATCTCACAGAAATTCCAGCAATTCTCAATGCGCAAGTGGAGCGTCATAGCCTAAGCTTTAGCCCCGCCGTGGGCTGGACGCTTGATCTTGAAAAACTCCTCGAACGCATCACCGATCAGGTCCGCGCGGTCATCATCAACTCTCCGAACAATCCCAGCGGCTGGACGATGAGTGGAGCCGAACAAGCCAGACTCCTCGCCCATTGTCGTGAAAAAGGCGTCTGGATACTTTCCGACGAAGCCTATGATCGCATCGTCTTCGATGGCTCCTATCAAGCTCCTTCAATGCTTGATCATGTGCAAGCCGATGATCGAGTGTTAATCGCCAATACATTTTCCAAAACATGGCAAATGACGGGCTGGAGGCTGGGTTGGTTAGTCGGCCCTGCAAACGTCGTTGCGCAAATCGGCAAACTGATCGAGTTTAATACCTCATGTGCCCCTGGATTTGTGCAAAAAGCAGGCCTTGAGGCCGTGCTTCACGGGGAAGCAAGCACCCGACAATTCGTCGATCAACTCAAGCTCAGACGCGATCATTTGTTTCAAGCACTGGCAAGCTTGGATCGCATTCAAGTGGTGAACCCACCCGGTGCAATGTACTTATTTTTTAAAGTTGCAGGTATGAACAACAGTCTCGAAACCTGTAAGCTTTGGGTGCGCGATTACGGCTTAGGACTGGCACCGGGCGAGGCCTTCGGCGCAGAATCGTCCGGGTTTATTCGTTGGTGCTTCGCAAAGTCAACAGATTTATTAGACGAAGGCGCTGCCCGCATTCATCGTGCCTTGCAGGACGGTGCCGTTCAGTAACGTGGCCCCTCGCTTCACCTCGGCACCCCCATATTCGCTAACTCGTCAGCACGCTCGTTGCCCGGATTACCAGAATGGCCCTTGACCCAGCGCCACTCAATGTCATGAAGCGCAAGGAGCGGCTCAAGTGACTGCCAAAGGTCAAGATTTTTAACCGGTTTTTTGTCGGCCGTGCGCCAGCCGCGCGCTTTCCAACCCACCATCCACTCTTGCACACCTTTTTTTACGTACTGTGAGTCGGTATAAATGCGCACCGCGCTGGGCTTCCTTAGGGCTCTCAGGGATTCGATCACCGCCGTCAGTTCCATACGATTATTGGTGGTCTCCAATTCACCGCCAAAGAGTTCTTTGCGATGAGTCCCAGAACTCATCAAGGCGCCCCAACCACCTCGCCCGGGATTTCCCTTGCAGGCACCGTCACTGTAAATTTCTATCATTGTCCAAGCGACCCAATATTATTGATTCAACATTTTATGTCTTAAAATTCTTTGAGTGCATCTTGCCGCACACCTTGAACCTGCACCACCTTGCCGCGCAGTGCCTTACCTTTCCAGGCCGGACCAATCAAGCGCATGCCAGCAACACGTTTCACGGCGGTGACACAATACACAGCGCCACAGACTGGCCAAAAGCGATCCCCCAGTCCTTCAAAGAAACCGGTTCTACTCAGGGTTCTTTCACTCGAGCTCAAAGGGCGGTAGCACCCAAAACTGGCACGATCAAACTCAATTTCGAGGAGCTTGAGCCAGTCGCGTAGCCGGGAAAGCGGAATCATTTTAGTCTGGCGTGGAAGCTTGGGACTAAACCACCAAGAGGTCAGTAGATGGCGCGCGCCCCAAAGGCTAAATGGATTGAGGCCAAACACGATCACGCGACCTTCTGGTCGCAGCACTCGCTCCACCTCGCGAAGAAGCTGATGAGGGTCTGCAGAAAACTCCAGGACGTGGGGCAAGATCAAAAGATCGACCGATTGTGACTCGAACGGTAGGGCCTCGAACTGATCGGTCAACACCGGTAGGTCTTGTGAAAACAAACTGACTTGGCCAGCGTACTGAGCACTCAGAACGACGCGACGCAAAGGCATACGATTCGCGCGCAGCCCCTCCAAAGCTGGCGTACCGCACTGAAAAGCATTAAAGCCAAAGATATCGCTCACCCGATCGTCAGAAATGCTTTGCTCCCAAGCCAGTAGATACTGCCCGGAAGCTGTCTCTAACCAGGCCGACCAATCGGTATCGACAAAATCGGCGCTCGTATCGCTTGGAACAGGAACGGTCATAAAACTTTCTAAAGACGTAGCTTAGGGCTCTTTTTATCATGACTTGCAAGGCGTTGACAGCACATGCTTAAAAAGCGCAATTTTGTGGACGAGATTTCGCTTGTACCTAGGTGATTATTCCTAGTAGAAAAAATTGTTTCGTAGTGCGAATTCGGTTACTATCCAACATCGCGCGAGGATTCACTAAGAATATCGCAAGTTTTTCATAAAAATCAATGAGTTAGGAGCTTGGCTTGAAGCAGACTCAAAATGCGACACCTACGAATACATCTCAGCGCGGTTTAGCCGCAATAGCCCTTGGCCTGGCAAGTCTTCTCGGTGCCTGCGCCGGAACAGGGACTAGTCAAGCCCCTGCACCCATTGCCGCAGGCAGCTCCATAAACCTTCCTGACTCAGCGAAACCTCCCAAAGGCCCTTCGCCAGTCAAGCTGAGCGACAAGCCCGTCGACGCGAAACCACTCGTCCTCGCAAAGCGCCCAGTGTCCCCAGCGCTTGATCGTACTGTTGGAAGCGCACCGTCAATATCAACCGCGCCGTTAAATACCAGCGCGGTAACGGGTGCCATCACACCTGGCGCGACGGCCACCGGCTCGGCAGTACTTGCCGCCGCGGCAAGCGCTAGCGCTACCCCAGACACTGCATCAAATTCGGCAAAAGAAACGGGCGCCATTCCAGCGCAAGCCGAAACAGTCGGCAAATCGACTGAGGGCACGGCTCCACCTCAACTCAGCCCATCCGAGGAGAAAGATCTGTGGGAGCGCATCCGGCGTGGGTTCTCCATGCCCGAGCTGGATACTTCCTTGGTCGCCGATAAGGAACGCTCCTACCTGGCCCAACCGGCTTATTTGCAGCGCATGATGGCGCGCGGTGGTCGCTACTTGTTCTTTATCGTAGAGGAACTGGAGCGTCGCAATATGCCCACCGAGCTTGCTCTTCTACCCTTTGTTGAGAGCGCAATGAACCCGGTGGCGATCTCATCGGCTAAAGCGTCTGGGCTGTGGCAGTTCATCCCTTCCACTGGTCGCGCCTATGCTCTCAACCAAAACTGGTGGGTCGATAACCGCCGCGATGTCGTCAAGTCCACTCACGCCGCGCTGGATTACCTTCAAAAAATATACGCCATGCATGGCAACGATTGGTTCCTCGCTCTGGCCTCCTACAATTGGGGCGAAGGCTCGGTGGGCCGTGCAGTGAAGAGCGCCAAAGCCAAAGGTCTATCCGGTGATTACCTGAGCCTGAGCATGCCTAATGAAACCAGGCATTACGTACCGAAATTGTTGGCCCTGAAGCACATTGTTCAACGCTCGGAAGAGTTGAATGTGTCACTTCCGGTCATGCTTAACAAGCCCTACTTTGTCACCATCGAAAAAACCCGTCCCATCGACCTCAAGTTGGCTGCAAAGTTTGCAGGGATGTCCGTGGAAGAGTTTACGGGCTTGAACCCAGCTCACAATCGACCGGTGATTGCGGCCAGTAAAAATAACGAAATCAAGCTCCCTGCGGACCGCGTGGAAAGTTTCCTCGAGGCCGTTAAAAAGCATTCCGATGACAATCTTGTGATGGCTAGCTGGCAGCCCTATACGGTGAAACCTGGAGAGACGCTCAGCCAAGTCGCGCAGCGTGGTGGCGTGCCCGAGGCGGAGATTCGTAAAGCAAACGGCCTACGTGCCGAAGCGAAGATTCTCCCGGGGACCAATCTCTTGGTACCGCATGCTCAAGTAGCCGACGAGCGCAAAGTTGAAAGCTTCGTTGCGCCAAGAGTGTATGAGCAAGTGAACGTACCAGGCCAATATCATACCGTCGGCAAAAAAGAGAATGTCGCCGCGATTGCCCGGCGTTACGGCCTGTCGGTGGCCTCTCTCAAAGCTTGGAATGGCATCAAAAAGACGGTGGCTCGTGGCATGAACTTGCTGGTGCGCCCGGCTTATGCGCAAACTGTTCTTACCGCTGAGAGTGGGCAACGTCAGGTAGTGTCCTCAACCGCTACCCGCGTGGCGCCGTTCGCCGTGAAGGTCGAAGAAGTTGAAGAGGTTGCCGAGAAAGCCAAGCCTGCGCCGGTCGCTCGCCCGACGATTCAACCAGCGATTAGCAAATCGGGCAAGGCTTCACCGGTACTCAGCAAGCGCGAAAGAGTTGCGGCCGTTAAAACCAAAGACGTAAGCAAGACCAAGGTGGGAGCCAAGAGTGCTGGAGCCGCCAGAAGTTCTGCGCTTCTAAAGGGCGCTACAGCCAGTAAAGCCAGAAAGCTCGTCGACACAAAGGCTGCCTCGGGAAAGAACGCCAAAAGCGTGAAGACTAAGGCTGAAATTAAAGCCGAGACTAAGGTCGCGAAAGAGACCAG
>JANLRI010000528.1:0-6708 GCA_031361565.1 Betaproteobacteria bacterium
CTGATTCACTGGCATCAACCCTTTGAAAAGGTCTTGAATTATAGTAACCCGCCCTTCACCCGATGGTTTGAAGGTGGGCTTACCAACCTTTGCTACAACGCGGTGGACCGCCATGTGGCCAGTCTCGGAGATCAGCCGGCCTTGATCTGGGTTTCGACAGAAGTCGATCAAGAAAAGATCTACAGCTTTCGCGCTTTGCAAGAAGAAATTGAGCGCATGGCAGCGATCTTTATTGAGCAGGGTGTCGGCCGCGGGGATCGCGTCTTGATCTATATGCCGATGATCCCCGAAGCCACAATTGCGATGTTGGCTTGCGCGCGTATTGGGGCCATTCATAGTGTGGTGTTTGGTGGCTTCGCGGCCCATAGCCTGGCCTCAAGAATCGATGATGCGCAACCGAAAGTGATCGTGAGTGCCGATGCCGGCTCCCGAGCCGGTAAGGTCATCGCCTATAAACCCTTGTTGGATGAAGCCATCGCGCTTGCCACCAGTAAACCTAATAAAGTGCTGCTGGTGAATCGCGGCCTCGCCGCTCTGCCGATGGTCGCCTCTCGCGATCTGGATTACGGCCAGGAGCGACTTAAGCATCTTAACGCTAAAGTGCCGATTACTTGGCTCGAGTCGAACGAGATAAGCTATACCTTGTATACCTCCGGCACAACCGGCAAGCCCAAGGGAGTGCAGCGCGATGTGGGTGGTTATGCAGTTGCTTTAGCAGCCTCCATGAAACATATTTACTGCGGCAACGCTGGGGAAACCTATTTCTCCTCCAGTGATATCGGTTGGGTGGTAGGTCACTCTTACATTGTGTACGGCCCGCTCATCGCCGGTATGGCGACCATTATGTTTGAGGGCACACCGCTGCGACCCGACGCAGGCATTTTGTGGCATCTGGTTGAGCGCTTTAAAGTGACGGTCATGTTCTCGGCTCCTACTGCGATCCGCGTACTCAAAAAGCAGGATCCTGCCTTCCTGAAGAAATACGACCTATCCAGCCTGCGTGCACTGTTCTTGGCGGGCGAACCCCTGGATGAACCCACCTCGCAATGGATCTCCGAGGGTTTGGGTAAACCCATTATTGATAACTACTGGCAAACTGAAACGGGTTGGCCGATTCTTACGGTAGCTCCTGGCATTGAAAAAACTCCCACTAAGATCGGCAGTCCTGGCATCCCCATGTATGGGTACGATGTTCGCCTCTTGCATGAACAAACCGGTGAAGAACTTGGTAACAATGAAAAAGGGGTGGTGGTCATGGTGCCGCCCTTGCCGCCGGGCTGTATGCAGACGGTTTGGGGTGACGACGAGCGCTTTGTTAAAACCTATTTTGAGTCGGTCCCTGGGAAATTAGTTTATTCCACGTTCGATTGGGGCATTCGTGATAACGACGGCTATTACTACATTCTGGGTCGCACCGATGATGTAATTAACGTCGCAGGTCATCGTCTCGGTACACGTGAGATCGAAGAGAGCATTTCGAGCCACAGCGCAATTGCTGAAGTTGCCGTGGTCGGCGTGGCGGATGCGCTCAAAGGCCAGGTCGCCATGGCCTTTGCCGTATTAAAAGATGCCGACCTCGTGCAGGAGCTGAGCGCGCGACTCAAGCTTGAGGGCGAGATGATGGCCGTAGTTGATCGGCAGTTAGGTGCCGTCGCGAGGCCGTCTCGGGTACTGTTTGTGAATGCGCTTCCCAAGACTCGTTCGGGCAAGGTGCTACGGCGATCTATTCAAGCGGTAGCGGAAGGACGCGATCCGGGCGATCTGACAACCATCGAAGACCCAGTGGCCTTAGAGCAGATTCGCATGGCACTCGGTCGGACTAATGCGTGAGCGATAGTCCCTTGGAGCTTATGTTCTTGTTCAAGCGCCTGGTGAGCAGTTTGGTCTTGCCACCGTTTGGGTTTTTTGTTTTAAGTGCACTCATTCTGCCTGTGGCGATGCGCTCTACAAACAAGGGCTTCACACTAAGAGTTGCCATGCTGTCGTTATTGCTTGGTTTATTGACCTCGACCCATTGGATTTCAAGTCAATTACTTTTGATGGTTGAAAGTTTGGCGGGCGATGCCTTGACTTTGGAGAGCACCAAAGCCATCCTGGCAGCACCCAATCCGCCTCAAGTGGTGATCATTCTCGCGGGTGGTCAATCCTATGATGAGCGCGAGCCAGGTGGGCCGGTCACCCCGAGCCCGCACACCTTGCAGAGGACCCTATACGGTACCCGATTGACTAAGCAAACCGGGCTCAAGGTGTTGGTGACCGGCGGAGCTACACCGCCGCACACTGTGCCGGAAGCTCAAGCGATGGCGAAGCTTATGTCCAATGACCTTGGGCTTAAGCCGGACTGGGTCGAAACCGCCTCGCTCGACACGCGTAGCAACGCGCTAAATAGCGCAAAGCTCCTTCTCCCGGCAGGGGTTCGCCATGTATTTTTAGTTACTCATGCAGCCCATATGGTGCGCTCTCGCATTGAGTTTGAACGCGCTGGTTTCCAAGTGACTGCTGCACCGATGGGATTCCAAGCCGGACGGGGGGCTCCTCGCTCCATGTCCTGGCTACCAAGCCCCGCAAGCGCAGTCAGTACTTGGTACGCCGTTCATGAACTGGTCGGGCTCCTGTGGTACCGTCTCTCTAGCCCTGGATTGGGCTCTTCAAGCACCCATTTAACCCCAATACTTCTCGAACGAAAATGAAAACTAAGTCTTATCTCACTCATGCAGATGTCGAAAAAATCCTGGCGGCCAGCAAGGCCGAGGCCGTCAAGAACAACTGGGCCGTCACCATTGCCGTCGTGGATGATGGTGGGCACCTTTTAGGGCTTTTGCGCCTCGATGGCTGCGCCACGATTTCCTCCTACATTTCTCAAGAGAAAGCGAAAACTGCGGCCCTAGGTCGCCGCGAAAGCCGTGTCTACGAAGACATTATTAATAATGGCCGTACCTCGTTCTTGAGTGCGCCCGTGCTGCAAGGGATGTTGGAGGGTGGTGTCAATATCGTTGTTGATGGCAACACCATTGGTGCGGTGGGTGTGTCGGGTGTAAAGTCGAATGAAGATGCGCAAGTGGCTAAGGCAGGCATAGACGCTTTGAGTTGAAATTTACCGGACCTAGTTCATGCAAGAAAATGCGCTTAACCCCGGCGTTGCCAAGCGAGAACTTTTCGGTTGGGCGATGTATGACTTTGCCAATTCGGGCTACACCACCGTGGTGTTGACGGCGGTCTTTAATGCCTACTTCGTTTCTGTCGTGGCCGCGAAAGCCGAATGGGCCACCTTGGCCTGGACGGCGACTCTTGCCTTCTCATGTTTACTGGTGGTGTTGACCGCCCCGGCCATCGGTGCACTCGCGGACGCGCGGCGTAGCAAAAAATCCTTTTTGCTAATCGCGACCATTGGCTGCGTGGCAGCAACGGCGGCCCTGGCTTGGGTTGGACCCGGAAATGTGGCTCTGGCGGTGGTACTGATTGTCGTGTCCAACTACTGCTTCTCGATAGGCGAGACTTTGAACTCAGCCTTCCTTCCCGAATTGGCGCATCAGGATGCCATGGGCAAAGTCTCGGGCTGGGGCTGGAGTTTTGGTTATCTCGGGGGCATGGTGGCCCTTGGGTTATCGCTTGCCTATGTGTTTCATGCCCAAAAGAGCGGTGCAACCGCGGCCAGTTTTGTACCGGTGACCATGCTGATCACGGCCGCAATATTTGCGGTCGCCGTGATTCCCACTTTCTTGCTCTTAAAAGAGCGCGGCGCGCCAGGAAGTGTCGAAAATTCTGGGGCTGGAGTGCGCGATTCTATTGAGCGATTGAAACTGACCTGGCGTGAGTCGGCTCGCTACAAGGATTTTCGAATCATTCTTGCCAGCGGGGTTTTTTATCAAGCCGGTATTTCGGTCGTCATTGCCTTGGCCGCCGTGTATGCCGAGCAAGCCATGAAATTTAGCTCGACCCAGATCATGATGCTCGTATTTTTGGTGAATATTGCTTCGGCAATAGGTGCCTTTGGGTTCGGCTATTTTCAAGACAAGATTGGACACAAAAAAGCGCTCTCGATCACCTTAGTGGCCTGGATGTTTATGACCGTTTTAGCCTATGTTGCGACTGAGCCAATCGTGTTTTGGATAGCCGCTGTGATCGCTGGTTTGTGCATGGGCTCCAGCCAATCAGTCGGGCGTGCCATGGTGGGCGTGCTGTCGCCACCGGATCGTCTCGGTGAGTTTTATGGTCTGTGGGCTTTGGCTACCCGCATTGCCGCGATTATTGGCCCACTAACTTACGGATTAGTCACCTGGATGACCAACAACAATCATCGCCTGGCGATTCTCAGTACGGGTTTGTTCTTTGTGATCGGTTGGATAATATTGCGCGGCTTGGGGGATATGAAACGCCAGCCCGCGCTTCATGTTGCGCCGAGTTGATAGGGCGCCAAGAGTTCACTAAACCAAGGCGAGAACCGCGACTGAATCAGCGCTTGCCTTAGAGTTATGGACCGGTCAAGACTATCCTTCTTGAGCCATTTGGAATAAGCCTTCAAGCACTAGATTTTCTCGGTATACCGATTCAATCGAGAGGCGTGGCGCCAAGGTTCTTGCGGCACCACCGGAGATCAAGCAAATAAGGTCCGGGTGATCTTTTTGATGGAGATGGTACATGCGCTCCACGGCACCTGCCTGGGCATGGGCACAGCCCGAGGCAATGGCATCCACGGTTTGCCTGGGAAAGTCGACATATTCTCCTTGCGCATCAGGCAGGGTCGCCGTGTTCTGATGAAGCACACGCTGCATCAGTCCAAGACCGGGCATGATGCCGCCGCCCAGAAACTTGCCGTCAGCCGTAAGAAGATCCATGGTGGTGGCCGTACCGCAACACACCACCAGCGCCGCCCGAGGCCCGAGGATGGCGCGTGCAGCAATCAGCGCGGCCCAACGATCGCAGCCCAGGGCACGAGGGTTTAAGTAACCATTGGTGATGCCACACTGTACTTGCTTGGAGCTGATCCATTGTGGCTCGGGTGCATTATCCCAAGCCTCCATGGCCCTTAACACTGGGTTGGCGACAGCGGTGCCCGCGACGTTGGATACGATCACCTGCTCGGGGGTTTCGAAGCTGCGCCAGGCCCGCATCACGGAGCCAATTTCGTCCAAAAGTACGCGGCCAAAAGCGACCGTATGGTCGGGCGCTAAAGCTTTTGAGCCCGGGGGAAGTTGCTCACAAAAGCTCCACTTTAAAAAAGTATTGCCAATATCAACGAGAAGGATGTGCTTCAAAAAAAGATCTCACGCAAAAACAGGGCCGAGGGGCTTGAGGCGTAGGCCCTTGCGCAGCTTGGTCCACTTGAAATCTGTGGGGTCCGCCAAGGCAGGGCCAGGGGCTCTTACAACGAGCACTTCTCGTGCAATCGGTTCGAAATCGGCTCGGAAGTGCACCGAGCTTTTTACGGCCACGATTCTTTGGCGAATCGGCTCGATGCCGAGATGCCTAAACATTTCCTGATCACCGGCTTGGCATTTTCTAGAGGCGAGCAATACGCGCACGCCGTCCTGGCGCAATAAGGCCATCGGTCCCAAGGTCATATTAAAACCTTTGAACATTGGGCCGGTACAGGTAAATTTGCCATCGCCGAGGCGCTCAACGCTGAAGCGTCCGCCCAAGGGACGGGACCCCGGAATGCCAGAGATTTCTCCCAACTCAAAATCAAGACTAGTGCCTTGGCCTGCTTCATGAGCGCGTAGTGCCGAAGGTCCGTCGATCAACAGCCCGAGGCAGGCGTCTTGCGCTCTTTGGGCGATCATGGCGCGCAGCAAACCCGTGGTGTCGCCATTGCCACCCGCACCTGGGTTGTCTTGCGTGTCGGCCAGAATCACCGGGGCGCCAATCTCGCCCTTGGCAATAGCGCGGCGCACGGCATCGTCCGGGCTGAGCAAATCCATCTGAAAGTCTTTTTCGCAGGCATTAATGGCGGCGGCAAGCTCGGCTACGGCGGAGTCGACCGTGCCTTTTTCGCCGTAACCCAGCACGGACATGCCGCATACCGCGATATCCGCCATCGGAAAGCCAGTGGCGAAGGACAGCGCGACACCGCTTTGCTCTTCGATCTTATCCAAAAGCTCATACAGGCCTTTGGCTGGTTCACGAAACGTGCACTGCGAAGGCAGGCCGGTCAAGAAATTGAGAGGGGTAAAGGCTTTCTCGAAGGCCTTGCCGGTCTTCAGCATGCGTAGCAGAAGCCCGACCGCGCGAGCGCCCGTTTCCGCCATGTCCACATGAGGATAGGTACGGTAAATAGAGAGTGCGTCAGCATAGTCGACCATCTCGCGTGACACATTGGCATGTGAGTCGAGACTTGCGACCATGGGAATCCGAGGGCCGATGATTTCCCGCACTCTTCGTAAAATCTCCGCTTCCCCGTCATCGAAGGAGTCTGTGACCATGGCGCCATGTAAATCCAGATACACCGCTTCAATTCCACCCGAGGCCATGGCCGCTTTCAAACCCTCGGTAAGGCTACCCACAATACGCTCGAAAGCATCATCGCTCACCTGTGCAGAAGGCGATGCCGCGGCCCAAGTGAGTGGAATCACTTGATGCCCGGCCGTTCTCAGGGCTTTGACTGCACCTTCGGCAGGAATGTTGGCTCCGGCAATCGCGTCCAACATCTTTTGGCCAGAGCACACTCCCGGCCAACCGCCACCTTGCTCGAACATCGTGTAGGTGGCTTTG
>JANLRI010000486.1:0-7461 GCA_031361565.1 Betaproteobacteria bacterium
AGTGTGGCGTTCCACACTAGTGGTTCGAATTTGCGAAGGCCCTTTGGGCCTTTTTTTTCGCCTCTTTTGCTCAAAAACTCAAGGCAAGCTCCCGCCGAATCGCACCCCCCAAAACTTCGACCGTCAACGGTTTAGTCAACAAGGCGAAGCCCTTGGCCTGCGCTTTAATGGGTAGCTCTGGTGCCATTTCACCGGTATGAAGAATGCACGCGGCCGCAGGATAGGAAGCTTTGAGTCGATCTAAGGTTCCCAGTCCATCAAAGCGCCCGGGCAAACGTTGATCGCACAAGATCAATTGTGGGTTCCAAGCGTCCAACTGTAGCTCATCGTAACTTATTGCGTGCCTTACTTCCGCACCCCAAAGCGCCAGCACAGCAAGTAAGGCATTGGTGACCATGGGATCATCTTCGATGACTAAGACTTTTCGACCCGCTAAGAAAAACTCCTCAAAGGTCGAGCCAGCGAAATTCGGGTCAGGTGGACTCGAACGCTGTGCGGCCACGCGGCCCAATAACAATCGAAAGCGGCTTCCCCGACCCAGTCTCGATTTGACTTCGACCGGTACGCCCATAAGCTGCGCCGAATTCTTAACGATCGCCAAGCCAAGTCCCAGGCCTTTTTCCCGATTTCTGACTTCATTGCCGAGCTGAACATAGGGGTCAAATACGCGCTCCAAGTCACCCGAGGGAATTCCGATGCCGGTATCCCAGACCTCAAGATAAAGTTTCCGAGCCGAATGCTTACGCAGGCTGATCAGCAGCCCGCCCGTTTCGGTATAGCGCAAGGCGTTGCCGACGAGATTATCAACAACTCTCATCAGCAATACATGATCTACATTCACCCATGCGCCGTGTGTGCTGGCACTCTGGTACACCCGAATGCGTAAGCCTTTTTGCGCGGCCATCAAGGTATATTGGGACACTCGATCGCTCAGAAACACTTCAATATTGACCGGCTCCAGGCGCACCCCGGCCGTGCCCGACTCTAGTCGACTAAGCTCCATGACGGAGTCAAAGAGCTGGCCAATCGAGCTAGTCGCGGCCTGCATTTGGTCCAAAATTGCCTTATGTTGTTGGGGCTCCTTGGTTTGCCGTAAAAGACCCTGCAACATCAGAAGGGCATGCACCGGTTGGCGCATATCATGGGCGGCGGCGGCGAGGAAACTGGATTTATCGCGACTGGCCTGGTCCGCTCGGTGCGCTTCAAGCGAGCTTTGCACAGCCAACTGTTCGTTGGATAATCTCAGGCGTATCGCCTCGATCATCGTGCGATTAGCGTTGCGTGCAATCAGGGTGCACACCACGCCAAACATCACAAACAAAATCCCGATGGGCAGCACACTTTGAGTAAATGCGTTCCGAAGAAAAAGCAGCATGATCGGAATACTGATGAATGCGCTTAGTTGGAAACTCAGAATATTGTGCACACCATGACTCGACGCTGCGAAAGCAAGAATCGCGAGCACACAAACTAAGATCAAAGTGTTAGCGCGCGGGTCGGAGATACTCATTAACGAGCAGATACCTGCCCAAACACATGCACTTGCAACCACAAAAATTGTATGCAAATGACGCCAGCGAGCCACCGTAGCCAGACTCACGCGACTAGAGTCGCCGCGCTCTAGAAATAGAGAGTGTTTCCGAAAGGTGAAATGGAGAAACCACGCGAACGAATTGGTGCAGAAAGCGCAGACGATCCAGATCAAAAGACCCTTGGAGGGCTGCATTCCCCATAAGGTGAGCCCAAGCAAGGCTGCCGCGGCGAAACCCCCAACTCCGCTCGCCAGGATATTCTTGTACCCTAGTCGAAACAGTTCGCGCTGCACGCCTGGTTCAAGTTTTGAAGCTGGGGTCATCGAGTCTCTTTACTGGACAAGCGCATCGCCTTTGAAAATAATATCTAAGATGGAGTAAGTGATTATGGCAAATGCTTCAAAGATCTCCCAAAGCACGCGAGGAGTTCTCCTCAAGCGCTTTAAAACTCTAAGAGTAACCAAAGATCAAGCCAACCCAAGAATCGGCCGAATTACGTTTACCCGAGCTCACAAATTTAATGCAATCACCGGCGAGACTCCAGGTGACATACGCAGAGCCGTAGAACTCGCCAATGCGGATTCGGACATTCACGTGATCATTGTGCAAGGTGAGGGTGAGGCCTTTTGCGCAGGCTACGACATTGGCCTGTTTGGAGAAGAGCTTAAAGATCATCCCTGCAAGCAGGAGAACAACCCTTGGGACCCGATGATCGACTATCAATATATGCGGCAATGCACGGACGACTTTATGTCGCTATGGCGGTCCTACAAGCCGACCATTGCCCGTGTACAAAAATACGCCATTGCAGGTGGCTCGGATATTGCCTTGTGTTGTGATCAAGTGATCATGGAAGATACTGCTCGTATCGGCTACATGCCCGTGCGGGTTTGGGGATGCCCGACCACAGCGCATTGGGTTTATAGGCTTGGCCCCGAACGAGCAAAACGTTTGCTACTCACCGGGGATTTGATTGACGGCAAAACTGCTAAGGAATGGGGCCTAGTGATCGATTCGGTCCCCAGCGAGCAGCTCGATGCCACCGTGAACGCCCTGGCCAATAAAATGGCCGCGATTCCCAAGAGCCATCTGATGATGCAAAAAATGATCGTCAATCAAGCCGTTGAAAATATGGGCTTGCTGCAAAGCCAAATGAGCGCAACGGTGTTTGACGGCATGACCCGTCATAACCCCGAGGGGCTCTGGTTTAGACGCTATGCACAAGTACACGGCTTCAAAGCCGCAGTGCAGTGGCGCGATTCAGGCAAACCCATTCCTCAAGGCGACGAAGCCCGTGCCATGATCGTAGAACTAGACCACCAAATCGCGCGAAAAGCCAAGGCACAAGCAAGCAAAATCCGGACTAAAAAATGACTCAGATTTTTAGCTTTGAAGGCATCACTCCAATCGTGCATCCCAGCGCTTTTGTGCACCCCAGTGCTGTGTTGATCGGCGATGTGCTGATAGGCGCTGGCTGTTACGTTGGTGCCAACGCCGTTTTTCGCGGCGACTTCGGACGCATCGAACTGCGCGACGAAGCCAATTTCCAAGACAATTGCGTGGCTCACTCAATTCCCGACTTTGATTGCATCATGGATGTCCGCAGCCAAATCGGCCACGGCGCGGTGATTCACGGCTGTTACGTTGGCCGGGCCGCTCTCGTAGGGATGAATTGTGTGGTGTTAGACAAGGCCAAGATCGGGGAGGAAAGCATCGTGGCGGCACTCGCCATGGTGAAGTTGCAAGCGGACATCCCGGCCCGGGTACTCGTGGCAGGCACGCCCGCCAAGGTGATTCGCGAGTTGAGCGACAGGGACATTCACTGGTCGCGCCTGAACGGGGACTCTTATGTAGAGTTGGCGCGCAGAAGCCTCGTCGGGATGCAAGCCGCGAGCGCGCTCACTGAAATTCCTAAACATCGCCCCAGAATTTCTTGGGCGTCTCTTGGCTTTCCTCAATAAGCCTAGACTCGCGACGGAAAGGAGCCCATGCAGGCCGTACGGGTTGCATCTTTGCCGCCAACCACCTCCTCGACCCCTTGCCAGTAAATGGCGCGCAAACATCCACATCTTTCCGCCGTTAATGAAGTAATTGCCAGCGTGTGGTGAGTCACAAATTCGTTGCATTTTACTTATAATGTTCTGTGAATAACCATAACCCAATCGAGGATCCACAATGTCCATTCAATCCATCTCGCGCCGCAAAACCATCGGAGCACTTTCCTTACTGGTGGTGCCGTCAATCAACTGGGCGGCCGCACCCATGATGGGCGGCCAACATTTAGGTGTTCACCGCATGAAGTTGGGCAACTTTGAAGTCACGACGCTTTTAGATGGCTACCTCGATGTACCTACCGGCGTACTGCAAGGCGACGTGGGCCATATCCGCGAGCATCTTGAAGCTTCTGGCCAAAAGATGGATGCACCCATTCGTTTGCCTGTGAATACGTTTTTGGTCAACACCGGGAGCAAGCTGGTCTTAATTGATGCCGGTGGCGCTAAGATGCTTGGCCCCACAGCGGGCCGCTTTGTTCAATGCTTAGCCGCGGCGGGTCACACACTGGAGCAGATCGACGAGGTGTATATCACCCACATGCACGGCGATCATCTGCATGGCACGGTCACCCCCGAAGGTGGGCCACTTTTTCCAAACGCAGTCATCAGGATCGCCAAGGCAGATATCGATTATTGGGGTAGCCCGCAAGTGGAGGCGGCAGCCCCAGACAACCAGAAAGGGCGCTTTGTCGCCGCCAAGCGTGCCATCGCCGCTTATGGTGAGCGCATCAAGCCTTTCGAGCTGGGCGTTGAACTCACGCCAGGGATTCGCTCGGTCTCGGCGGTGGGTCATACACCCGGTCACAGTTGTTATATGGTCGAGTCCAATGGCCAAAAACTTCTGCTGCTGGGCGATCTTATGCATGTCGCCGCCGTGCAGTTTCCACGACCCGAAATCACCGTAGGCTTCGACTGGAATCAAAATACCGCGCGCGGCGCTCGTAAGGAGCTTTTTGAGCAAGTGGCGCGCGAGAAAATTTTGGTGGGCGCAGTGCATGTAGCCTTCCCTGGGATCGGGGCACTACGTCAGGTGGGCACGGGCTATGTGTTCTCGCCGGTCAATTGGCAGTTGTTTTAAACCATTAGTGAATAGCGATGAACTTCAAATTCGATCAGCGCCGAGACCTGCTCCTCGGCACTCTGGGGCTGTTGGCGCTAGCGAGCACCCAAAACGCCCAGGCGCAAACGTGGCCGATGCGGCCGATCACCCTGATCGCACCGTATCCGGCAGGTGGTGGGGTTGATACCGTAGCGCGCCTGATTGCCGAGCGCTTAGCCTTCAAGCTCAACCAAGCGGTCACGGTAGACAATCGTCCCGGTGCGGGTTCAACCATCGGTGCGGCAGGCCTAGCGCGGAGCGCCCCCGATGGTTACACGCTCATGGTCGGCAGTATCGTGGACTATGCCATCGCGCCGCACGCCAACAAGGCTCTGCCGTTCGATCCCGCTCGTGACCTATTGCCAATCATCGAGATAGGCTTTGGAACGGTCGCGTTGATTGTTAATGCCGAGCTTCCCGTGAAAAATCTCAAAGAGCTGATTGCCTTGGCCAAGGCCAAACCGGGAAGCTTGAGCTATGCGTCCTCTGGCTTAGGCGGCCTGCAACATCTTAATGCAGAGATGTTCAAACAAATGGCCGGTGTGGACATGGTGCACGTGCCCTATCGCGGCACGGCACAATTCATGCCCGATTTAATCTCTGGACGAATTCCGCTTTCTATTGATAGCCTGCCTGCACATTTACCCAATATCAAGGCGGGTAAAACTCGCGCCCTGGCGGTCGCCAACACGGCGCGCTCATCCACCCTGCCGGATGTACCGACCTTTATTGAGGCCGGTTTAACGGGTTACGAAACGGCGACCAATTACACGGTGTACGCGCCAGCAAAAACGCCCTCGGATATCGTTGCACTCCTGAACCGGGAGCTCAACGCCATCATTCAAACGCCCGCGATGCTGGAAAAACTCGCAACACTTGGCATCACTACCAAAGGGGGCACGAGTGAAGCGGCGCAAGCTCGTGTCGGGATTGAAGCGGCGAAGTGGGCTAATGTAATTCGTAGCGGTAACTTGGTACTCAATTAACATTAATTCTTGCTAAGGTAGATCTGGTTCAGCATTCAAGGCATATTCTCCTTCAAGGCGAACCGCCCCGATGCGACTCAACTCTAGGAAGGCGCTACGCAGTAAGTCAGGCAGGGGCTGACCCAAAAGCTTGGCGCTCGCGATATTGATCGAGGTCTTGCCATGGGTCTCGATGAAGCTCTCAATATGCAGCTTTTCCTGATCTAACAAAGCGAACTTCAATAGAGCCTTGATGGCGTTGCGCGGGTTGCGCTCAGGTTTTTCGCGCAATGCTTTTAGACGGGATCGCGCCCGACTGAGTGCTGCACTGACATCCTCAAACATGCCGCCGTGGCCAGGTAAGACCAGACGCGGATTGAGTGCTTCAATCACATCGAGCACGGCCTCTTGCTCAGCCATGCCTGAATCCCCAAGAAGTTCTGGAAATAGAATGCCAAAACCGTTTTCCCACAATGCATCCGCAGAGATTAAGAGGCCTTCCTGGGGCGTAAAGAAGATCAATGACTTGGCATCATGACCGGGCGCTGCATGAACTTGCCATTGCAGCCCACCGGCCTCAAAAGTATCGCCGGGGTTCAAGGCACTATCGGCCCTGAAGCGCGGGCAATGCTGGCCGGTGCCCGCGTAACTCAACCCATCCGTATCCCAGGCTTGCACGTCGGCGAAGCTCGCCTGCGGCACAATGATTTTACAACCCGTGCTCTGCGCCAACAGGGCATTACCGCCACAATGGTCCGAGTGCAAATGGGTGTTGATTAAGCGACTCAGGCGCCCTGGTCCGATCCAGTGTTCCATCAATTGCAAGGTGAAGGCTTGATGCTTTGAGTAACCGCTGTCGATCAGGGTATAGCTCGGCAAAGGCTGTCGACCGGCCTCCTTTGAACGAGGGCCATGACTATTCTTCATCTGCCAAACCGTGGGAGTCGAATCACACATCAACACTTGATTGCAGGATAGCCAGTCGCGCTCAATAAAGCGGACACTCTCAGGCAAAGGCTTCAAAACTCTCTCGCGCCACTAACGCTGCCGATGCTGCCGATGCTGCCGATGCTGCCCGCCACCGTAACCTTAGAGGCGCTCAGCTCAAACACTCTTTTACGGCGAGCGATCTCATCACAGACCAAAAGTTTTTCCTGGTCGCTCATGCCACCCCAGCAGGCAATTTCATCGAGGGTGCGCAGACAACCCTCGCAAAGTCTGGAGGCGCCGTCCATGCGGCATACGGAGATACAGGGTGATTCGACTGACATAGGGACGCAAGCTTAGCGCAATTCCAAATTTCAACCTTTACGACGACCCGGGGCGGCCGGTTTTTCCTGTGGCTTTTCCTGTGCCCCCCGTACCTCGACCCATACCTTTTCGAGCAGGCGACCGGCGCGATCATGAAGGCTAATAGTGTGCTTACCGGGACGCGGAGACCAGTAGGCCCGTGAGCTGGCCGTCACTCGCACATACTGTGATTGCTCGGCTTCGAAGAGCGGCCGACCGTCTACTTGCCACGACACCCTGTCGCTCGCGAGACTTGTCTTCAAGAGTAGCTTTTGGCGCTCGGGCGGAATATCCGGGTCCAAAGCCAAAATTGTGCCACTCACCGGATGAATGATCCTGGCACGCTCGGCTTGACTAGAATCGGTCGCCACTATGCTGCGCTCGGTACCGGAAAGAAACCATTCTTGCCGGGTCGTCGCTGAAGCTTCCGTTGCAAACTGCACGGTTTGCGAAATAAGCACTGACGGTGCGGTGGGTGGTTTAGAGCTGCGCTCGCGGTGCAGAGCACCGACCAGTTCCGC
>JANLRI010000574.1:0-1977 GCA_031361565.1 Betaproteobacteria bacterium
ATCAGCAAGCTTCAGAGAAACCTCGTCCAGCACGGCCAAGGGGCCGACCGGCATTCCGCTTTGGATCCCATAGTTCTCGACTACAGAAGCTGGTACACCTTCTCCCACCAGCGCTAAACCTTCGTTCACAAAAGTGCCGAAGACTCGGCTGGTATAAAAACCGCGCGCATCATTGACCACGATGGGCGTCTTGCCGATTTGCAGTACGAAGTCGTAGGCTTTCGCCAAAGTCTCGGGCGAAGTCTTTGCGCCTTTAATGATTTCGACTAGGGGCATTTTATCCACGGGAGAAAAGAAGTGCAGCCCTACGAAATTCTCTGGCCGCACGGAGGCCTTTGCCAAACCCGAAATCGGAAGTGTGGAGGTGTTGGAGGCGAACACCGTCGTGGTGCCAAGGAGCGCTTCGGTTTCTTGGGTGACCTGGGCTTTCAACGCTTGGTTCTCGAACACCGCCTCGACAATCAGATCGCAATCCTTAAGGTCGTTTGCCAAGCTTGTGGCTTGAATCAGACCTAAAACCTTCTCTGCATCGGCGGCGCTCATACGGTTTTTCTCAACCCGTTTGGCGAGCAGCTTGGCCGTGTAGGCCTTGCCCTTGTCGGCCTTGTCTTGGTCGGTGTCTTTTAAAACGCAGGCGATGCCGCGATTGGCGCAAGCCCAGGCAATGCCCGCACCCATCATTCCAGCACCAAGAATGCCCACCTTACTAGCCTTCCATTTGGCTGGACCAACCGGTCGACTCTTACCCGCCTTCACTTCGTTCATTTGAAAAAAGAAAGTGCCGATCATATTCTTCGAAACTTGATCGGTCGCAAGCTTCACAAAATAGCGAGATTCAATTCGCATTGCGGTATCGAAATCCACGCGCAGGCCTTCTACCGCGGCCGAGAGAATAGCCTCGGGCGCCGGGAAATTGCCGCGTGTTTTATGGGTCATGAGCGCCGGAGCGACCGGCAGCATTGGGTATATCGCGGGCCCGTTGACGCCACCACCGGGTATTTTGTAATCGGGATTGTCCCAAGGTTGTACGGGGCTTGGGTTGGCTGCAATGAAGGCGCGCGCATTGGCCATCAGCTCTTCAGGCGTGCTCACCACGGCATGAATCAGGCCCGCCTTGAGGGCCTCCTTGGGCGCGACCCGTTTGCCCTCGGTGAGGTAGGGCATGGCATTCATCAGGCCCATCAAACGCGAGGCCTTCACCACGCCTCCGCCGCCGGGCAAAAGACCCAGCGTAACCTCAGGAAAACCGATCTCAATTTTGGGGTTGTCCAGGCAGACCCGATGGTGACAGGATAGTGCGAGCTCCAAGCCACCGCCTAGGGCACTGCCATTAATCGCGGCCACCACGGGGCGACCCAGCTTTTCGAGCCCTCGCAAAAGGGATTTCAGCTTTTGGATACTCTCGAAGAACACCGGTGCATCGGCTGGTTTAGCAGTAATGAGCCAGCGTAGATCACCGCCGGCAAAGAAAGTGCTTTTCGCAGAGGTAAAAATCACCCCCTTCACTTTTTCCTTTTCGGTGCTTAATCGCTCAACTACGACCGCCAAATCGACCTGAAAAGCGGCGTTCATCGTGTTTACCGGGTCGTTTGGCGCATCTAAAGTAAGCAAAACGATGCCATCGGCACCTAAGTCATAGCGAATCGAGGAAGTCACAGTCACTCCGAAAATAAGACGCCCGGCAGCGAATCGCCGAGCCAACTCCTCATTCTAGGCGAAGCTGCTTCCCAACGTAGTTGAGCAAGGTATTTGCGGAAACGGGTTTCAACGCAAACTCTAAATTCGGCACGCTTTCAAGCCGCTTTGGAACAATGTCGGATGCCGCAGAAATCAAGAGGGCAGGAACGATCTCATCGAACTGTTCGCGGAGCTTGGCGATGGTTTGCAAGCCGTCGAAGGGTTCGGGCAGCCAGTAGTCCGAGATGATGCAAGTGGGGCTTTCTATGTCATTAGCCGTAGCGGCCAGGGCGTGTTTTG
>JANLRI010000491.1:0-4400 GCA_031361565.1 Betaproteobacteria bacterium
AAGTACATCTCCGACGCCTTCGAGGCCAAGCACATCGAGTTGCTGGCCGAATACCCCGACGCAGCCGAAGACAAAGACGAGTACCTCGCCGACAACGTGTTCTACGTGCCCGCCGAAGCGCGTTGGTCGCACCTTCAAGCGAACGCACGGCAGCCGAACATTGGCACCTTGATCGACGACGCCATGCGAATCATCGAGAAAGATAACGCCTCCCTGAAAGGTGTTCTGTCAAAGGACTACGCCCGACCGGCACTCAACAAAATGATGCTCGGCCAACTGATCGACTTGTTCTCCAACGTCGCGCTCAACGAAAAACCGGGCCAAGCCAAAGACCTACTTGGTCGAGCGTACGAATACTTCCTGAGCGAGTTCGCTGGAGCCGAAGGCAAACGCGGTGGCGAGTTCTACACGCCTCGATCCGTAGTCCGCGTTCTTGTCGAAATGCTCGAACCGTATTCGGGTCGCGTATACGACCCATGCTGTGGTTCTGGTGGCATGTTCGTTCAATCAACAAAATTCGTGCAAGAACATGGCCATCGCATTGGCGATATCGCGGTGTACGGACAAGAGTCCAACTACACAACATGGCGACTCGCCAAAATGAACCTTGCGGTGCGGGGCATCGACTCTGACATCAGATGGAACAACGAAGGCAGTTTCCACAAAGACGAGTTACGCGATCTCAAGTTTGACTACGTGTTGGCCAATCCTCCGTTCAACATCTCTGACTGGGGTGGCGAACGGCTCCGTGACGATGTGCGCTGGAAATTCGGCACGCCGCCCGTTGGCAACGCCAACTATGCGTGGTTGCAGCACATCATCCATCACCTTGCGCCGAACGGCACGGCCGGTGTCGTTTTGGCCAACGGCTCAATGTCATCGATGCAATCGGGCGAAGGCGACATTCGTAAAGCAATGATCGATGACGACGTTGTTGATTGTATGGTCGCCCTTCCGGGTCAGTTGTTTTATTCAACGCAGATACCTGCCTGTTTGTGGTTTTTGGCGCGGACCAAGAATCCCGGGAACGGTTGGCGCGATCGGCGCGGCGAAGTGTTGTTCATTGACGCACGAAAAGCAGGTCAGATGGTTGATCGCACGCGCCGTGAACTAACAGACGACGATCTGAAACGGATCGCCGACACCTATCACGCATGGCGCGGCGAACCACAAGCTGCTACCTACGCAGATGTTCCTGGATACTGCAAGAGCGTGAAGCTCAAGGACATCGCTGAACACGGCTACGTATTAACGCCCGGTCGACATGTTGGTGCCGAAGTAGTAGAAGATGACGACGAGGCGTTCGCCGAAAAGATGGCTCGCCTTACAAAACAGCTGTCGGAACAAATGACAAAGGGCGCGGAGCTAGATGCGCTGATCAAATTAAAACTAGGCGGGTTGGGGTATGAGCTCTGAGGAACTCACCGCAACAGCCGACTACCACCAGTGGATTGGTGACCTGAAGAACCGCTTCCGAACGGTTCAGCTGAAAGCGGCAGTATCGGTCAATACTGAGCTACTTCGATTTTACTGGGAGCTCGGGGCTGAGATCGTGGACAAGCAGTCCGAGCAGACTTGGGGTAGCGGTTTCATCAAACAACTGAGCCACGACCTGATGCGAGAGTTCCCCGACGTCAAGGGATTCTCGGAGCGGAACATCAAGTACATCCGCCAATGGCACGAGTTCTGGAGCGGAAGCGCAATTGGGCAGCAGCCTGTTGCCCAATTCGGGCAGCAAGCTGTTGCCCGAATGGACGAAGGTCCTATTCCGCCGCTCCTCGCGATTCCATGGGGCCACCACCTAGTCATCCTCGCCAAGTGCAAAGACCACGACCAAGCTCTCTTCTACGTGCATGCAACGCTCTCAACCGGTTGGAGCCGTGTAATTCTTGTGCACCAGATCGAGTCCGATCTGTGGCGTCGCCAGGGCGCCGCGTTAACCAACTTTTCGACAGCACTCCCGCCAGCTGAGTCAGCGCTTGCGACGCAGGTGTTAAAAGATCCGTACTTGTTCGATTTTCTTTCGCTGACCGACGAACATGACGAACGAGCACTCGAACGCAACCTCGTCGCTCACATCACCCAGTTCCTCATTGAACTTGGAGCCGGATTCGCATACGTCGGCCGACAAGTCCTGGTACAAGTGGGCGACAGCGACTTCTACGTAGATTTACTTTTTTACCATGTGCACTTACATTGCTACGTCGTCGTCGAACTCAAGACTGTCGACTTCGAACCAGAGTTCGCAGGCAAGCTCAACTTCTACCTAACCGCCGTCGACGAAACCATGCGCAGCAACAGCGATGGACCAACCATCGGCCTACTGCTGTGCAAGAACAAACGCGGACTCGTTGCTGAATACGCTCTACGCGATATCAACAAGCCGATGGGTGTCTCGACCTACACCCTCTCGCAAATGCTCCCCGAATCACTCCGAGACAAGCTCCCCAGCATCGAAGCCTTGGAACAAGAACTTGGTGCAGTCAATGACGACGCCGCCGGTCATAATCCAGGCGGCGAGCAACATGAGTGATTCCTGGCTAGCCACGACATGGGGACAAGTGGTTTCACTTGAGTACGGAAAGGGGCTTCGGGACTACCGAACTACCGGAGGGAAGGTCCCGGTCTACGGCACGAACGGAGCAATTGGTTGGACAGACTCGGCGTTGTGCCACACGGACGGTGTAGTCATCGGTAGAAAGGGAGCATACAGAGGAGTCCATTACAGCCGGAATCCCTTCTTCGTCATCGACACAGCGTTTTACTTGCGACCTCTAGTCGAACTCGATATGAGGTGGGCGTACTATCAATTGCTTACAGTCGATATCAACGGGATGGACTCGGGCTCGGCGATTCCGTCTACGAGCAGAGAAGACTTTTACAAGTTGCCTGTCAACGTTCCCTCGTTCCCCGAGCAACAACGGATTGCACAGCTACTAAGTCAATTCGATGACCGAATCGAGTTGCTACGAGCAACCAATGAGACGTTGGAGGCGATTGCGCAGGCGCTGTTTAAGTCGTGGTTTGTGGACTTCGATCCCGTTCGAGCAAAGAGCGAAGGTCGAACGCCCGAGGGTATGGACGAGGCCACCGCTGCCCTCTTCCCAGATACCTTCGAAGATTCCCCTCTCGGCCAAATCCCAACAAACTGGGGTAGAGGAAATCTCGGGCATCTCGCTTCGCTCAACCCGGAATCGTGGACAGCGTCTAAACATCCCGATTTCGTTCGGTATGTCGACTTGTCCAACACGAAAGCCAACCGGGTCGACGTCACGGACAGCATCCCGTTTGATGAGGCTCCCTCACGCGCCCGCCGAGCCCTTCGCGACCACGACACGATCGTCGGAACCGTTCGACCGGGCAATCGATCCTTCGCGTACATCTACGGCGCTACCGACGACCTAACAGGAAGCACCGGATTCGCAGTACTGCGTCCTAAGAAGCCAATCGACGCAGCTTTTGTCTATCTCGGGGCAACAAAAGACTCAAGCATCGAACATCTTGCGCACACTGCGGACGGCGGGGCGTATCCGGCGGTTCGCCCGGAGGTAGTCGCTGCCTTATCAGTTGCCATCCCATCTCGAGCCGTTCTTGATGTGTTCGGCGAAGTCGCAATCGGCCTTTTAAACAAGGCAGGTAGCAACGAGAAGGAAGCGGAGTGCCTCGGTCGGCTTCGAGACTCGCTGCTTCCTCGACTTATTTCTGGACAGCTGCGGGTTCACGATGTGGAGATGTCTCGTGACCATTGATTGGTGTCCTGGAATTCGTGAGGTATGCGCGCATTGGATTGATACGCCGATGCTTCGTCAGACGTTCGAAGCATTGGAGCAATCGCTCAATGCCGAGAATGACACCTGTATTGATTGCTCGAAGACCGTGGTGGAAGTTGTTTGTCGGTTGATCGTTGACAGTTTCGAAACGGCACAAACGAAACTGACTCCGTCGCATGAGACTCCGTCGCTGTCTGATTGGCTTTCGGCTGCGGTGAAGGCCCTGAAGCTCGGCGACATTCGCGATGACCGCTTCAAGAAGCTCGTCTCGTCACACCACAAGCTAGCGACCGCATTAAATGATCTCCGCAACTCGGCTGGTCCTGCAAGCCATGGGCGGGACCCGTTTCTTGATCGGTTGGCTGTGCACCATCGCCGCACAGCAGTGCTGTCGGCCGATGCCATCGTGACGTTTTTGCACCAGGCCTATCTCGATACACAAATTGATCCGGTGAGTTCACGCGAACCGTGGGAGCGATCAGAACTCAACAACGGACTTATCGACTCGTATGTCGGAGTGACCATTGAAGAAAACACTGGTGACGATGTTCCAACACTTCGGTTTCTTCTTCCCGGCGGAGTAGACCTTCCGTTGAGAATCGAAGTAAGTCGGCTGCTCTATGCGCTTGA
>JANLRI010000582.1:0-5724 GCA_031361565.1 Betaproteobacteria bacterium
GTGATGTCGGCCGAGGATGCGCATCAGTATCGCCTCGCCCTCGAAGCTTATGAGGCCCAGGCCGGCCAGCCACTACAAGGTAACTGGCGACATAAGACCCATCTGCTCTTTACCTGGGCTGACGCCTTGGTGCATCACCCCAAAATTCTTGATGCGATTGAAGACGTCATCGGTCCGGACATTCTGTGCTGGAACACCAACTTCTTCATCAAGGAAGCCAATAGTCCGGGATTCGTTTCCTGGCATCAGGATTCCACTTATTGGGGGCTTGATCCGGACGATGTCATTACGGCCTGGATTGCGTTGACCGAAGTGACAGCCGAGAACGGTTACATGCAAATGATTCCCGGCAGTCACAAGATCGATCAGTTGCCTCACCTTGACACCTTTCACAAGGACAATCTCTTGTCTCGCGGCCAGGAGATCTCGGTCGAGGTCGATCGATCAAAGGCCGTGGGCATCGCGCTCAGTGCTGGCGAAGTGTCCTTGCATCACATCAAGACCGTGCACGGCTCAGATGCGAACCGCAGCAATGACCGGAGAATTGGCCTTGCGATTCGCTACATCCCGACTTACGTGCGTCAAACCAAAGTTCGCGACGCTGCGATGCTGGTGCGCGGCAAGGATGAATACAAGAACTTCGACGATGAGCCGCGCCCCAAGGCTGATCTGGACAGCGCGGCACTAGCCGCCCATGCCGACTCCATGTCCAGGCAGATCAAGGCGCTTTATCAAGGCACCGAAAAAACTGAATTCCGCGCTTGATGACTCTTGCCTTGTCGGCCCCTTGAGGCCAAAAGGTCCGGACTCGGCAAGAGTGTGATGCGTCAATGACCGAGGTATAGGCTCTTGATTGCGGCCGACTCGCGAAGTGATTCCGAGGGACCCTCTAGCGAGATATGTCCTGATTCAATGACATAGGCACGACTGGCGCAATCGAGTGCCATCGCGGCGTTTTGCTCGGCCAGCAGGATGGTCATGCCCTTGGCGGCGAGCTTGCCCAAAATGTCTAGAATCTCGCGCACGATAATCGGCGCCAGCCCCAGGGTCGGTTCGTCGAGCAAGAGGCATTTCGGTTTGGCCATGAGTCCGCGGCCAATCGCCAGCATCTGCTGCTCGCCACCCGACATCGAGCCGGCCTTCTGGGTAATGCGTTCACGCAGGCGTGGAAATAGGTCGTACACATCGTCAAGATCGGCCTGCACCTTGTTACGGTCGCTGCGGTGATAGGCCCCCATCAGCAGATTTTCGGCCACCGTGAACTTGACGAAGACCTGTCGGCCTTCTGGCACGAGAATCAAGCCGCGCCCGACGCGCTCATGGGTTGATAAAGAGGACACGTCTTCGCCAGCAAAGCGCAGGCTGCCCGAGCTCAGATTCTTCAAGCCGAGCGCTGTGCGTAAGGTCGTGGTCTTGCCGGCAGCGTTGGCGCCGATCAGGGCGACCACCTCACCGGCCTCGACCTTGGCGTTGAGATCGTGAAGCACGTGGTTCTTGCCGTAGTGAACGTTAACGCGGTCGAACTCGATCATCTTATGGCCTGTTGCATTCAATCATGTTGCGTAGACACTATCGCCCCAGGTAGGCCGCGATGACCTTGGGATTGCTGAGCACTTCAGCGGGGGTGCCCTCCGCAATCTTCCCACCATGGTGCAAACTGATGGCCCGATCGGCCAGCTTGCCGAGAAAACCCACCTTGTGATCGATGATGCACAAGGTCGTGCCATGGGCGCGCAAATCGCGCAGTACAATTTCCAGGCTGTCGATCTCACTCTGCCCTAGACCGGAGGCTGGCTCATCGAGTAGAAGAAGCTCGGGCTCGCACATCAGTGCCATCGCAACACCGAGCATCTTCTCCTCGCCATACGACAGTCCAGCCGCGGTCTGATCGCGTGAGCCCTCGAGTCGGCACAGGCGCAAAACCTCGCGGGCACGGGCCTCAAGATCGCCGCCCGCATGGCCGGTATCCGCCTTGAACAGCGTGGCGATCCTGCGCCAGCCGAGACGGCGCTTGAGCATCAAATGACCGGCGATCATCAGATGATCGAAGACCGTCAGTTCGGTGAAGAGCTGCGGATTCTGGAAGGTCTTGACCACGCCTGCCGCGGCGATGTCGTGCGGCTTGTGGCCTTGAATTTCCATGCCCTTCCAGACAATGCGACCCGTCGTCGGGGTGAGCATGCCGGCGATGAGACTGAGCAGGGTTGTCTTACCCGATCCGTTCGGTCCAAAGATGCCGATGATTTCGCCTTGGGTAATCGAGAACGACACATCGGAGACGGCAGTCAAGCCGCCAAACCGCTTGGTGAGGCCAGCAATTTCAAACAGCATGGGGAGTTCGACGTCCAAGCGCCGCGATACTGCCGTAGATACCTTGGGGCATCAGCAGAATGGTAAAAATCAGGATCGAACCGTAAACAATGGTGCGCCACTCCGCGCCGAGGTGGATCACATGCGGCAAGGTGGTCAGGACCAGGGCGCCAATAAAGGGCGCGGCCACCGCGCCGCGACCGCCGAGCAGCACCATCGCGACGATCGCCAACGACTGCTCAATCGACAGGAAGCCCGGCTCAATCGAGCCAAGGTAGAAGGAGTACAGCCCGCCAGCGATGGCTGCGATGATGTTGCCGACTGAAAATGCCGCTAACTTGTAGCGAAAGACGTTAATGCCCAAGGTATCGCCGAGTTCGTCGTTCAGCCGAATGGCGGCGAAACTGCGACCCATCCATGAGTTCACCAGCCGCCAGCAGACCAAGAGGGTCAGGGCCAAGCCGATCAGGCTCACGTAGTACCACATCAATGTGCCCTCAAGTTTGACGATGCCCTGGCCTGGCAACCAGATGCGCGGCTTTTCTTGAAGAATGATGCCGAGCGTGCCATTGGTGACACTGTTCCAGTTGAGAATGACCAGCCGCGCCATCTCCGAAAAAGCCAGGGTCACCACCGCGAAGTAAAACTCCTTGAGGCGAAAGCGAAAGCAGATGGTGCCGACGATGAGCGACAGAAACAAGACCAGCAGTGCGGCCAGTACCAAGCCGATCCAGAACGAGGTGCCTAAGAGGCTCATCGACAGATGGGTTGCATAGGCCGAGATGCCGAAAGCTGCCGCATGGAACATCGACAATTGTCCCGTGTAGCCGAAGATCAGGTTAAAGCTTACGGCCAGCATGCCGAGCAGAAAGGAGAACACCAAGATCGTCAGCATGAAGTCGCTCTTGATCAGCAGCGGCAACAAGGCCAGGGCCAGCGCGGCCAGTATCAGCCTCAGGCCAGGCTTCATTTGCGCCCCGCAAACAGACCAGCCGGCTTGAACAGCAGAATGGCGATCAGAAAAATAAGGCCGTAGGCGTCACGAAAAGCAATCGGCAAGTAAATCGAACCGACACCCTCGGTGATGCCCAACAGGACGCCTCCAAAGAGCGAGCCAATCACGCTGCCAATCCCCGCCAAAATGGCCGCCTCCACGGCTTTCAGAATATAAACCGCGCCCAGGGTCGGGTCGATTGAATAAAGGCTCGCGTACAGGGCGCCACCCAAGCCAGCCAGGCCGGTGGAGTAGACCACCACACCGGACTGCAACATCTTGGTACGCACGCCCATGAGTTCGGCCGCCTCCGGATTCTGAGCATAGGCATAGGCGGCTCGGCCGATCCAGGTTCGGGTCAGGGCCGCATAGGTGGCCAAGATGACCCCCAGCAGCACCAGGAAAACCACCGCCTTCATCTTCGGCACCACCAAGCCGAAGAAGGTAAATACCCCAGGCAAAACGTACTCCATGTTCTTCGGCGTCGATGTCCAGATCAGGAGGGCGGCGCCCTCCATCACAGAGATTAGTCCGATCGATACCAGCAGCCCGTTGACCAGGTTGTTACGAGTGAAACGAAACAAGGTCTGATCAGCGATGAGTCCCGCAAAGGCGGTGACCGCGACCGCGCAAGGGACCGCGAGCGCATAGTGCAGCCCCAAGCCATCGGTGAAGTACCAGGCCATATAGCAGCCCAGCATCATGAACGCGCCCAGCGCGAAATTCACGATCCCGGTGATACCGAAAGTCAGGGTAACGCCTAGAGCAATGATGCCGTAGAGCGTCCCAACAATTGCTCCGTTAAGCAATTGTCCAAGGATTAATTGGCCCATTTACTTGGGTTCGATATGGGTCGAGCTGATCTTGCCACCCTTTTTCATATGCAGCACGTCGAAACCGAACACGGCTTCACCGGTCTTGTCGTAGCGGATATTCCAAATACCGTTATAGGTGAAGGACATCAGTGCCGCCTTGACCTTGCCCACTTCATCGACTGTGCCCGCTTTCTGCATCGCCTCGACTAGCATGTACACATGGTCATAACAGGACGAGGAACACAGGGGCGCCTGGTCGTAGGGGAAATCACGCTTGTAGAAGGCTTTGTAGGCGGCAACAAAGGCCTTGGTCTTGGGTTCGGTCTTTTCTGCTTCCTCGAAATACTTCGGCAGGTAGGCGATATAGTCCTCAATCATGTCCTTGTTCTTCAAGGCCGGGCCCATCGAGCCGCGTACCGTGAAGAATTTTTTGAACAACCCGCTTTCGGTCGCCTGGCGAACAATATCGTAGAGCACGGCATCCACATAGCCCGGGAACAGATAGTCCGGTTTACCAGCGGCGAGCTTGGCAAGAGGTGCCGAGAAGTCCTTGGTACCTGGCTCGAACAATTCCACCTGCAACTCAATGCCAGCAGCCTTGAAGATCGGTCCATAGATGTCAACGGCAACCTTCCCGAAGGCGTCGTTCTGGAACAGCATCGCGGTCTTCTTGGCCCCCTGCTTTTTCAGATAATCAACCATTAACTGGCCGAATCCCACGTCGCCCGCATCCCAGTTCCAGGTGCGCATCAGGTAGTCGCGATTCGGAGTGCCAAGCTGGGCATGCGCCGCAGTGGCTCCACCCATGACCAGGATCTTGCCGTTGTTCTGGGTCATATACGGCTCAATGCCGTTGAAGACATTGGTCAAGAACGGGCCGAAGATGTATTTCACCTTGTCCTGCTCCACCAATTGCTTCATCTGAATCAGGGCTTCTTGCGGATTGGCGCGAGTGTCGTGAGACAGCAACTCAAGCTTGTAGGTCTTAGCGCCGACCTTGAAGCCACCCGCCTTGTTGATTTCGTCAACCGCCATCTTGGCGCCCTGATTGCCCATCCAGCCATAAGTGGCCAAGGGCCCGGTCAAGGCCTCAATCTGACCGATCTTAACCATCTCCTGGGCCAGCGCTGGCGCACCCGAACAAGCCGCAATCAGCCCCACGATACAGGCTCTCAACCAACTAACTCGAATCATTTTATGTCTCCAGTTTTGATTTGACCTAGGCCGCTTTGGCCCCGCGAAACCCATCCGACAGATACTAGACGAATTAAATCGCGAATTTTTATTATCGCGCAGACTATTGGAGGGGTCGCTGAAAATAGCTACGCATTGGAATTTGTACAAGTATGGCGCGTTGTCAAAGAGTTTTCGAGTGTAAAGGGCCTGCAAATAAGCAACGGGCGCGACGACGACGACGACGAAAGCTCGAGTAAGGAAGATGCTGGTGATTTCATGAAGAGGCCTACAGCGGGCTATTGCGGTTCAGTGACCTTGATTCAGCGCGTCGGCTAGGAGCCCAAGGCAGGTTCTTCGCCAGTGATCACCGTTGAAGACGGCATTCGCTCAATACCGAACTCGAAGTCGTTGAAGGTATGCAGTTTGACC
>JANLRI010000598.1:0-15698 GCA_031361565.1 Betaproteobacteria bacterium
GCTCGGGTAAAAAGTTCAAGCAGTGCCACGGAAAGCTGGGCTGATTCAGCTTTAACACCTTAGTTCCAATACTCTCGGTTTAGATAAGGGGAAACCTCATGCCCGTCAATCTTCCAGCAATGGACCCGGCGAACATATTCCCGGTCAAGGGGGTCAGCCTCGGCACCGCCATGGCAGGCATCCGTAAGGCGAATCGCCGTGATGTATTGCTGGTGACCCTGGCCGAAGGCACTCAAGTTGCCGGCGTATTTACCCAAAACCGCTTTTGCGCCGCACCCGTACAAGTATGCCGCGAGCACTTGCAGCAAAGCGCCGCGGTGCGCGCCTTAGTCTTTAATACCGGCTGCGCCAATGCCGGTACCGGGGCACTTGGCTTGAGCAACGCACGTGCGACTTGCACAGAAGTGGCCCGCTTACTTGGCGTGCAGGCCGCTCAGGTCCTGCCCTTTTCGACCGGTGTGATTCTTGAGCATTTGCCGATGGACCGGCTTCTGGCTGGCCTTCCTGCGGCGCAGGCAGATGCTTCGCTTACACATTGGCCCGAGGCCGCTCAAGCGATCATGACGACGGATACCGTGCCGAAGTGTATTTCGCGTCAATTAACCCTTTCCGGTAAAACCGTCACGATCACGGGTGTATCGAAAGGGGCGGGCATGATTCGCCCGAACATGGCCACCATGTTGAGCATGGTGGCAAGCGATGCTGGTATTCCTGCCGCGCTGCTTCAATCCTGGGTGAGCAGCATTGCCGAGCAAAGCTTTAATCGGGTGACCGTGGATGGCGATACCTCGACCAATGATTCCTTTGTAATGCTGGCCACAGGCCAGTCGGGTTTTGCGATTACCTCTGAATCCAGTGCCGGGGCTGTCGAGCTCCAGGCGGCGCTTACCGAAATCGCTCAGGAATTGGCTCAAGCGCTGATTCGCGATGGCGAGGGAGCGACCAAGTTCATCAGCATCAAGGTCGAGCAAGCTAAGGACATGAATGAGGCGAAGGCGATTGCCTATGCCATCGCGCATTCGCCCCTGGTGAAAACGGCCTTCTTTGCCTCTGACCCGAACCTCGGCCGTATTCTTTGCGCGATCGGCTATGCGGGGGTGGACGATTTGGATGTTGAGAAGCTGGACCTTTATCTGGATGATGTGCTGGTGGCCACGGCCGGCGGACGCCACCCGGACTATCGCGAAGAGCAAGGCAAGGCGGTTCTTAAGCAAAGCGAAATTACCATTCGCGTGGTGCTGCGCCGAGGCACGATAAACACCACGGTGTGGACTTGTGATTTGTCCCACGATTATGTTTCTATTAATGCGGATTACCGTTCATGATTGTTCCTGGTCTCGGTCAATTTTTCGAGCGAGTCAATCGCCTTCTTGACCAAATTGAACCGCTACTACCGGTGTCGAGCGCGCCCGACTGGGATGCTGGTGTGGCTTATCGCTGGCGACGTCGCACCACGAGTTTTGGCGTGCAAGGCATCTTGCAGCCGGTGCGCACCGTGTCGAACATTCGCTTGGCAGATTTGCACACAATTGATCAGCAAAAAGAAGAAATTGAGCGCAACACGCGACAATTTGTGCGCGGTTTGCCGGCCAATAATGTGCTGCTCACCGGCTCGCGTGGAACGGGCAAGTCGTCCCTGATTAAGGCCTGCTTGAACGAGTATTCGAAACAGGGCTTACGTTTGATCGAGGTGGATAAGGAAGACCTGGTTGATTTACCGGATATCGTCGATTTAGTGACCGAGAGACCCGAGCGCTTTATTATCTTTTGTGACGACCTGTCCTTTGAGCAAGGCGAGGCCGGTTACAAGGCGATGAAAACTGCCCTGGACGGATCGATTGCCGCACAGTCCGATAATGTACTGATTTACGCGACTTCGAACCGTCGCCACTTGATGCCTGAACAGATGAGCGAAAACCTCGAGTACAAGCATCAGGAGGATGGTGAAATCCACCCCGGCGAGACTACCGAAGAAAAAATCTCACTCTCCGAGCGCTTTGGCCTGTGGGTGAACTTCTATCCGTTTCGCCAAGAGGATTATTTGGAGGTCTGCCGACATTGGCTAAGCTTTCTGGGCGTAAGCGAGAAGCAGATTGCGGCATCGCGTGGCGATGCTTTGCGTTTCGCCTTGGAGCGGGGCTCGCGATCGGGCCGCGTCGCCTGGCAATTCGCAAAAGATTGGGCGGGCCAGCATTCCATTCGCACGCCTGGTGCGGTTAAGCGATTATCTCCCCCTCAGCCGATCACAGGCAAGCGCGCTGCTACTCGTTCGTCAAAATAGATGCTCAGATGAGTAAAGGTGCCTCGCGGAAGAAAGCCGTGGGACCACTTGCGCGGAATTTGCCGCTTGACGGGACTCTTGGAGATTCACCCGACGATTCGCTTGAGGATCTTCGTCCTTTTACGGAGGTCGCGGTCGGGTTAGTCCACCGACCTCAGCCGGGGCGCCCAGGCCACTTTGAGGTGCTGATGGGGCAACGCCCCCAAGGTAAGCCCTATGCCGGCTGGTGGGAGTTCCCGGGCGGAAAGATCGAAGCAGGCGAGTCGGTCCCTTTGGCTTTGGCTAGGGAGCTCGAAGAGGAGCTTGCGCTGCGTGTGGTTGCGTCGCGTCCCTGGGTGGTTCGAACCCACTCGTATCCACATGCGCGAGTGCGTTTGCATTTTCGTCGCATCTTTGACTGGAGCGGTGAACCTGTGGCCATGGAGAAGCAGGCGTTTGCGTGGCAGGCTCTGAATCGCATTGCGTTGGAGCCGCTGTTGCCCGCGGCCTTACCCTTGCTCGATATGTTGCGGTGGCCGGCTCGGGTGGTCTTGATTGGTTTTCGGGATGCACCGGTCCTGCTCGACGATGTGCTGGTTGTGCTTGAAGACCCCACCTTAGCGCCTGGTGATCGCCTGCTGATTCGCATCGCGTCTCTACCTTTGGCCATCGACAAGGAGCGTGAGAGCGTCAATCGGTCAAGCGCTCTTGCCCAGCTCCGGGCGATGTTAAACAGGGCTCAGGAACTTGAGCTAGGGGTCTACTTGGACGATGCGTGGCATGGTCTGTTGCCGCAAGTCGCCGGCCTTTGGCGGGCATGCACTCGCGATGATTTTGCCTGCCTGGAGGTGTGCGCCAGCGAGACCTTTTTCGAGACGGATCATCAGACTGAAAAGCTTGTGTCGAGGGCACTGATATTGATGCAGGCGTCGACGCCTCTGCCTTGCTGCCAGACGATTGCCGACAGTGTTGAGCTTCCGCTCTATTGGCCCAGTAAAGATCTCTTGGCGCTTGGGGGCCATGGTTATACGATGTTGCTCTAGACGTCGTCGTCGTGCAGTGAGTCACATCGCTGGCTGGTCGCGATGTGACGTCAAGTATTGATTAGTTTCAGCTATCTCTGCGTCACTTACATTTGCTCGTGCAGCGCCAGTTTAGTTGCAACGCCCCAGATCGGCCACAAGAAAGCACTCCATAGGCAGGCGATGAGTGCCGAGGCCAGCTGCTGGGCTTGGTTGGTAAGACTGAGAGCTGGTTTTTGATATTGCATCTAAATTGACCCCGATGATTTTCAGAATCCGCGGCACAAAGAATTAACCCCCGGTTTGAGCGTCATGACAGGGGCCTTAAGGCCTCGGATGCCGAGTTGCCGGATCCTTGGGAATGAGTGTTTGCGCAGGTTGCTCAAACTTGAGTTCTGCCCAGCGGCGGGTAATACGCCTTGGTCCTGCCGGTAATGCGTTTGCCATCGCGTTGTAGAAGTGCCAGCGGACGTTGTTTGGATGGTAGTCGCAGGCGCTTCATATCCTCGTAAGTCCGAGTCAGATCACGTAGCCCATCCGTCATATCTTCCGGCACCACTTGGCAATCCGAACCCGGTTGGCGCAGTTCGATGTGAGATTTTGTGGTGCCGCTGAGCTATTTTGGCGCAGTGCGATAGCACCGCCAAGTCGGCCGCTAGCCCGGGCGCAACACGCCCCTTGCGCAGTTCCTGGCCTTCGGCGTATGCAGCCCCTGCGGTATACGCTGTCAGCGCCTGTTCGCGTGTCAGCGCTTCGCCCGCCGCTGGCATTAGAGGCTGAGCACCGGATTCGCGACTCCATTGCCTTTGCGGAGCGTTGTATGGCCTTGAACCCCAGCCATGTCGGTGCCTACAGTATTCTGGCCACGGACTACTTCTTTCTTGCGCAACCTCACCGAGTGATCGAGTTCGTCAATCGCGGAATGCGCATCAGTCCCCTCGACCCTCTGATGCCAAAGTTTCTACTATTCAAGGGCTGGGCATATTTGATGATGGGACATGCCCGATGACAACAGCGCTTTCAAAACATATGATGCGCGCTTCAAGAGTGGCCTGCGCCAGGCGGGAATGCCGGAGCAATGATTGCCTTGCGGTGAGGTTGGCAGCGTAACGAAGCAGTCGGTCATGGCCGCTTGACGCTGCTTCTGACCTCAGCACGAAACGGGGGGCCTGCCGCGACTCCATTTAGACGTTGCCAACTCGCCCATAACGCTATACGCTCGCCAGACCAACAGTGGGGAGTTCATTATGTTACGCACCCTTGCACTTTCCGACAGCGTTTTCCCAAGTGCCATTGGCGATCCGAATGCGATTCGAAGCGTTTACAAAACGCAGTTGCTTTATCCAGCCATGGGTCCAGAGGCATCTGCTAGTTTAGTTTTTCGATTCTCGCGGCGCTTGCGTCATTTGAGTCAGGCGGCCAGTACCCTCACGCAACTGCGATTGTTCCAGCGACAATACAAAACCATTCCGAGCTTGGTTAAAGCCCGACAAATTCTCGATCCGCGTGTACGCAATCCCGGGGGCTACGCGGAATCATTCATTAAGAGCGTGAGGCAACACCCTCTTCTCGAACCTTTGGGTCAAATCAACGCGGATCTGTTAAATGCGGTCGCTCCAGTCAACAATCCGGCCACTCGGCGCAGACTTGTTTCCTCGCTAGCCACAACATTCTCGAATCGCGCAACGCTAGCCAGCAGTGCGATGCAAGACAACCCGGAGATCCTCAAGTCGATTGACGGTGCCGTGCTGCTTCGGGCGCTGTCGGTGCCGAATGTGGTGTTTGAGGACCTGTACCGCGCTGGGGCTTTGAAGTCGAGTGGGCCGATTATCGAAAAGTCTCTTTTGATGAGTAATGAGCCGGCTCACCAATCCATTATCGCCCTACTCGCAAAATCCGCCCTGGGTTCTGAGGCCGAAGAGGCGACTCATGGCGCGCACCCTCTAGTCAGAATGGCACTTCGCCGCGTGGCCAGATATCACGGCGATGCGATTCTCAATGACTTTGACGCCAATCCGCGCTTCCGAAGGGCACTGACAAACTATGCGGTCGCCAGCCTGGGCACCCATGTCGATTTTCCTTCCGCTTTTGATCTGTTTCCAGGGAGGTTTCCTCCTTTAGACCGCCCGAATGACGATATTCTCGGACTGAGGGAATGGTCCTTCCAGCGGACGGAAGAGTTAACCCTTGGCCTAGGCAAACCAGAGTTGCGCGGACCCATTGGCGCTATTTCCATTTCGCCTCGAAGCGAATTCAAGAGAACTGATACCGAATCGCATTCCAGTCGCGAAATAAGTTCAAAATCCAACGCACGTCAAACACGCCTGACAGACTCCCGACAAGTCATCAGCGCCAGCACCTTTTCGTCCGCGCTGGACGGTCTGACTGAGAGCGGAATTGCTGATGCCGGTGAATTCAGCCTTGAGCGCACCGTGCTTTCTACGCTCAATGAGGAAAGGCGCACGGTCATTGATAGCATTGTGAAAGAGATTTCCGAAGCTTCCGAATCAACCTCAGTCAATGTTACCGAGCATTCGCTTGGCCGTTCCATCGAATATCGTACCGAGGGGAAGGATAAAAAACTGGCGACGACAGAATTGTCCTTTCAAGTGGTGGTACCGACTCAGGTGACCGTTCGGCTGCGAGACATGAACCTCGCCTGGTGCCCAAGAGTACCGTTGCCGTTCGCCCCTTTGCGAGACAATGTCCGCAAACACGAAGAAGAGCAACGAGTGGCCTATGTCACTCAATATTACGTACCCCTTCCCGTGAAACCTACGATGAAATCCGAGGTAGTCAAGTCGGTGGAGTTTCAGTTCTACATGCGAGGACGAAAAAATCTACAAAAAAAGGACTTTACCTGGACCTTGGATATTTACGATGGCGCCTTTGTTGATCTTAATGAAATCACAGTGAAACATCGCAATGGGGGATGGGATGACGCGGAAGAACTCCCTGGCTACGGCGACATCCCTTACAACTGGGACGATTTGGAAGACGCTCGCGTCTATTTGGAAAATCTTTCTATCGGTGAAGACGGGAAAACCTTAAGCGGTACAGGCATCTTAGAGACTCACGATCCAGAGTATTTCAACGTGAGCTGGCTCGTAGTGACCGTGCCCATTCGCAGTTACACCGACGAATCAGAGACGGCCTTGGCCAACTACGAGCAAGCCTTGGTTGAAAAAGAGATGAAGGTTCAAGCCATTGCCTCGAGAGCGGTGCAGTTTGCTCGTATGAAACGAGACGAATTGATTGAAAAATATCAACGGGAATTGAACTTTCCTCGAGAGGCCTTTTTAAACCTGGTCAGACGTCTTTGCACTGATGTCCCAATCACCCAGGTTTCTTACTTCGAGGAAGTTTTGTCTCGATGCATAGATTGGACGCAAGCGAAAATGAATCTTGAATCCGAGGACATGGCTGATCTTCCCTTTAGAGAGTTCGCTCCGGATCATTTTATGAACACGCCGGGCGCGCGGTTCATCTTACCGATTCACAAAGGCTCCGAAGATCTCTTTTTCAAAACCATTGAAAGAATTGGCCACGCGTTTTTTGACGATAGCGCCACGCTCATTCGCACACAACTTCAGCAGTGGCGGGAATCCATTGCCACAATGAAGGCAGAAGAGGATCCCCGAATAATCTTGGATTCTTACGAGACTGAAACGGTGATCGGCCAGCACCTTGAGGCCATTGTGAGCGAATCAGAGTTCGCAAGTTCACCGATATAAAAACCTACCCATTGCAGCGTAGCGCAAGATGCTATCTGTTCCGATTCAGACCATCGACTACCCCGTCGAGCTATGTGACATCGTGGTCATAGGATACCTGGGGCCACAGGAACGTAGTTTCACCGTCAGGCCTACCCAGCCAGGCCGCTACGAGCTTTTGATCTGGCCGACTCTTTTTCCACTTTTACGTTGGCTCAAGCGAACCAGCATGACCTTTAAATCGACTGCCGGACCGCCCGTCCGGCAGGTTTTTACGGCTACTCAGATCACTTCTAGCTTCATGCGAGGTTGGAGTTGGACCCTTGTCAAAGTGGATCCAGATGGCAGCACACCGACGAGCATCGCTGATCTCGTCTTCGGGGGGTTCCCTACGGCGAAAGGACAATTCGAGCTAGACGTGAACGAGCGAGTGAGCGAAGCCCGCACATTGGCGTGGAGCTGTCATCAGCCTTTTGAGAGCCTTGACGGTCGCGCGATTCTGCGTGAGTTGACGCACTCGATCTTTGATTGGTATCAAAAGGTTCTAGATGAGTTTTCACCTGACATTATTTGGGGCGAAGGGGATACAAGCTATGCCGACGGCATTTCCGAAACCGATTTTGTAGATCAGGTGTACGACCACCCGGGTTGGCAAGAGGATGCCAGCACGAGAAGCTGGTTACTAGACTCATATCGCCGTATGTATCGATATCACTGGAGCGTCGCAGGCATGAATCGCGCTTTGCGCAACTTTCCTCATATCCTGATGTGGGACGATCATGAGATACGCGACGGTTGGGGTAGCGAATCCTCGGACTTTGCTGATGGAAATCAGGCGATGTTCGACATCGCGCGTCAAGCGGCGAGTGAATACGTGCTCGACGTCGGGCCTCGCGTTCGGGATGAAGGCGATGCGCACCGATTTTATATTCGAGGCGCGCAGGCCTCGTTCATTTTTGACACCCGAACGAGTCGTCATTACTCAGATCCCGGTGGCAAGCTTATTTCGCAAACGCAGCTTAATGATTTTCGCAGCAGTTGCGAGCAAATTAGCGGGTGCTCGGAAGTCAAGTTTCTTGTACTGGGTACCACGGTGCCGTTTCTTTACATGAAAGACCTCATCGAAAACCTCGGCTCCAAGGCACCCAAAGCGATCACCGACAAGGTGGGCGGGGTGCGTGACGATTTGCGCGATTCATGGCTTGCGCCGGGGAATCAAGCTGCCTTGCAGGAGATTCTCGATATTGTGAAAAGCCTGCTCTGGAGTCGCCCCAGCCTTCACGTGATTAATGTGTCGGGCGACATTCATGTTGCCAACGCCTTCGAAATCTGGCCTTTGGGATTTGCGCGTCCGATCTATCAGGTAACCACTTCGGCGATCACCAATCGAGATCACCTCAATCCTATTGCATCGCAGGTTCTGGCACAGGATGGGATAGCTCAATTGCCGGTTTTGGGCCTTGTACGAAAGTTGTGGGATGAAATCACCGACCCGAACGTTTTGTGCATCACGACTACCGAAGATCGCATCAAACTGCAGCTTAAGGTGTACCAGACCCCAGGCAGCAAGTTCATCGACCAGGAATTAGTACTACAGTAATCAACTTATAGTTACAAGGAGCCGTCCACAAAAGGCTTGCTCAAGACCATGAATGAAGTTGAACAATTCGGTGTTCGGCTCATGCGACATCTTTGACAATGTCTCAGGTCAAATCAACACTGTTTTCATGAAGCGGCCGAGGGCCAGAGCGCAGATGTCGCTTCAAGACCTCTGAGCCGGATCTAAAAGTACTCAGGCGGAATTCTGTCGTTCAATACGCTCAGTGCGACGTCAAGCGGTCTAATGAAGTCATCCACCCATTCAGCAAAGGGGTCGGCCTAATCGTTCGCCTTGCCCGGATTGTCGACTTGGCCAAGATCATCCGCATCGCTCACACCTTCTTGCCCGGCGATACGATAACTTTCGGATGCCCAGGCGCCCAGATCAATGGTTTTGCAATGCTCGGAGCAAAACGGCCGATAGGGGTTTTGCGTGGAATAGGTTTGAAGTCGCCCGCAACGAGGGCATTTTACTTGTGCACTCATGCGCTACAAATTGCATAGTGAAAGTTCGAAATCGACGTTGCCCTCAAAGGCTTTTGGCCGCAAGTCGCCACCTTGGCTGGTAAAGCGAATCCAAAGTACGTATTTATTGGCGCTCACCTCGGGGATCGCGCCCGTCTCCGGGTTGACTCTGACCTGGGCCATTTGGTAGGTTTTGCCCGCCAACTGTAGCTGAAAGCCGTTACTTGAGGCCTTTAGGACTTGTCGATGACCGCTTTCTCGAAGGAGTTTCAAAACAATCTTGAGGCTTTCGTAAAGTGGTCGGAACGGGGCGACCCAGGCCATGATGTCTTCGCGTCGGCTGACTGGATCTCGATTTTGCCAAGCGTAATAGGATGGCAGGTCGAACTCACAGGCTCCGCCCGCGATAATGGTGCGGCTTCGAATGCTCATCAGCCATTCGTTGTCACGCAAATGCTGACCGGTTTTACCGGTCATGGCGTTGACAGAATTCCAGGCCACGTCAATTTCACCCAGAATGTCGTCCAGTGCTGAAAGCGCTACGTCTGGGCTATTTCTAAAGTTATTAAGAGTTTGGCGCTGGCGCTCTAATTCCTGCAAAAGATCGGTTTTAAGATCGGAGCGGGAGCCAATTTCCAGGATGTCGAAAAGGGTGCCCAAGGCAGAGTGATGCGACAGCGCATGATCTTGCGCTGCGAAATAATCGAAGCGCTCAAAAGTATCTTCTAATCGTAGTAAGGTGCGGACCCGCTCATTAAGCGGATATTCGTACAACAACACCGTGTGCGCCCTTTATCTCTCGCTCGCCAGTCTAGGAAGATCCCAGAGTTAGCACGTTTAGCCTATCAGCCCTCAAGAATAACAGACCATCGCCTTGAACAGTTTGTGCAGTGCCTCTACTTGCGGCTTGAGAGACTCGACTCCGCCAGAATTGTCTAAAACATGGTCGGCATGGGCTAGCCTGAATTCTCGACTAACTTGCTGTGCAATGATGGCTCGGATTTGTGCCTCGACAAGCTGACTGCGCGCAACGACACGAACCACCTGAGCGTCGACCGGGCAGTCGACCACGACAACCCGGTGGACGCGCTCCTGCCAATTCTTCGATTCTAGAAGCAGGGGGAAGTCGAGCAAGACATAAGTCCCTTTAGCTTTCGCCATGGCTTGATCTGTTTGCTGGCGAATCATCGGGTGCAAAATGGCTTCTAAGTGTGCTTTCGCAATGGCGTCAGAAAAGACCAAAGCCCTCATTTTTTCGCGATTCATTGCGCCATCCAACCCAATCGCCTCGTTTCCAAAAGAGCGACGGATGTCATCGATGGCGAGGCCGCCTGGCGCGGTGAGTGCGCGCGACAGGGCGTCGGCGTCAACCACGACGACCCCCAGCTCTTGAAAAAGATGGGCGACCGTTGATTTGCCGCAGCCGATGCCACCCGTCAGCCCGATGCGGCATTTCGCGGACGTATTCATTGGCCTATTCATTGGCGTATTCACTGGATTTTGCAAGCCATGGCGCGTCCCGAGTTTAAAACTTGAAGAAAGCCGCTATGTTCGTCCCAAAGTAGAGTGAGATCAAGCCAGCGCCTGCCAGATAGGGGCCAAACGGCATAGGAACGTCCTTGGAGCGCTTGGTGAGGGCCATTAAGGCAATGCCGAGGACGGCACCCACCACGGCCGACAGGAAAATGATACCGGGTAAAGCCTGCCAGCCAAACCAGGCCCCGAGCGCCGAGAGGAGCTTGAAGTCACCGTAGCCCATGCCTTCCTTACCCGTGACGAGTTTGAACAACCAGTACACCGACCAAAGTGCGAGGTACCCGGCCATCGCACCGACGACCGCGGTCGAGATCGGCACGAAGGTGGCGCTGAGGTTAAATAAAAGCCCAAGCCAGAGCAGGGGCAAGGTCAGGCTGTCCGGTAAAAGTTGGGTATCGAAGTCGATGAGTGCGAGGGTGAATAAGATGAGGCTCAGGACCATGGCTCCAAAGCCAAGTGCGTTAAAGCCGAATTTCCAGATCGCCAAGCCACTGAGAAGAGCACTGGTGAGTTCTACGATGGGGTATCGAGCGGAAATCTTGGTCCCACAGGCCGTACATTTGCCTCTTTGGACGACCCAGGAAATTATGGGGATATTTTCAAGAGCAGTGATTTGATGGCCGCAAGCCCCGCAGCGTGATCTTGGGCGTACCAGACTAAAAGGCTCTGGCTCGGCAATGGTTTCCCCCTGTGCTTCTGCGGCTTGCGCGGCCATTTCATGTGCCCATTCAAGCTCCATCATCTTGGGCAGGCGGTAAATGACGACGTTCAAAAAACTGCCGACTAAGAGACCCAAGAGGGCCATGACGGCCAGGGCGAGCATGGGATTGAGGCTAAGTTGTTCAATCACCGGGGCATAGAGGCGTTCAATCACGACGGGGTTCTTTCAGACGAGGAACGCCATTAAACCACCGGGCTTCCGTTGGCCGATTCGACGCGTTCCTGATCTTGATTTTTTCAGGTGAGTTAAACCACCTGTCCCAGCTTGAAAATGGGCAGGTACATGGCCACTACAAGGCCGCCAATGATGGTGCCCAGAATGGTGATGATAATCGGCTCCATTAAGCTGGCGAGACCCTCGACGGCGTCATCGACTTCCTTCTCGTAAATGTCGGCCGCTTTTCCGAGCATCGAGTCGAGCGAGCCGGACTCTTCTCCGATCGAGGACATCTGCATCACCATATTCGGGAAAAGATTTACGTTATGCATGGCGACAGTCAGGCTTGTGCCTGTCGAGACTTCGTTTTGAATCTTTTTTGTGGCCAACCAGTACACATGGTTACCAGCGGCACCGCCCACTGAGTCGAGCGCTTCCACCAGCGGCACGCCCGCGGCAAACATGGTCGACAGGGTCCGAAGCCAGCGTGCAACCGTCGCCTTTTCGACTAGTGGACCAAAGATTGGGACCTTCAAGAGAATTCGGTCCATGGCAATTTGCACCGGTTTTGATCGTTGCCAGGCTCTCAGGAAAAAGTAGATCGAACCCCCGATGCCTCCGAAGATGAGGTACCAATAACTGACGAAAAACTCTGAAATTGCCATCACGAACAAAGTCGGAGTGGGTAAGGTCGCACCAAAGCTTGAGAACACCTGCTTAAAGGCGGGGACCACAAAGATCATGATCACGGCGACCACCACAAAGGCCACGATGATCACAGAGATGGGGTACATTAAGGCCGACTTAATCTTACTTTTAATGGCCTGCATTTTCTCTTTGTAGGTCGCTAGACGGTCCAGCAGATCGTCCAGAATACCGGCCTGTTCGCCCGCGTTGACGAGATTGCAAAAAAGGCTGTCGAAATAAATGGGGTATTTTCTAAAGGCTTGCGCCAGAGAAGTTCCCGTTTCAATGTCGGCCTTGATATCGGTAAAAAGTTTACCGACTGAGGCGTTTTCTGCACCTTTGGCGACAATGTCAAAGGACTGCAGCATGGGCACACCGGAGCGCAACATCGTCGCTAACTGACGTGTGAAAATGGTGATGTCTTTTTGAGTGATTTTTTTACCGCGCTTGATCCTCCGTTTTTTGATGGAGGTGACCACGATGCCCTGGCGACGTAAGGTGCTCTGTACGACGGCTTCGCCGCCTGCCCGCATCTCACCGCGAATGAGCTTGCCCGCACGGTCCTTGCCCTGCCAATCGAAAGTCGATTCTTGAGCTTTCTTGGCACTGAGCCCAGCCTTGCCAGTGCTTTTAGATGTCGCGCTTGCCATTAGATGTTCCTGACCTCTTGGTAACTTAAATTAATCGTTTGTGCATCCCAGCACTTCTTCAATGCTGGTATGGCCTTGCATGACCTTGAGGAGACCAGAGCGCCGCAGATCTTTAATGCCTTCGGCCTGGGCTTGTTTTGCGATTTGCAAAGCATTGCCGCCGGTGAGAATGATGGACTGCGTGGCCTCGGAAATCGGCATCACCTGATAGATGCCTACTCGGCCCTTGTAACCGTTCCCGGAACAGCGCTCGCAGCCTACAGGCTTAAAGGCTTGCCAAGCACCCGTCATATCTTCTTCGCGAAATCCGATCTTGAGCAGAGCGTCTTCATTCAAATCGGCTGGGGCCTTGCAGGTGCATAAGCGCCGCGCCAATCGCTGTGCGGTAATGAGGATCACGGCCGAGGCAATATTGAAGGGTGCGATGCCCATGTTGATCATACGGGTCAAGGTGGTCGGCGCGTCGTTGGTGTGCAAGGTTGAGAGCACCATGTGGCCTGTTTGGGCGGCCTTGATCGAGATGTCTGCGGTCTCGAGGTCACGGATCTCACCGACCATGATGACGTCAGGATCTTGCCGGAGGAATGATTTCAGTGCGGCTCCAAAATTAAGGCCAGCCTTGTCATTAATATTGACCTGGTTCACGCCAGGCAAGTTAATTTCGGCGGGGTCCTCCGCTGTCGAGATGTTGACGCCAGGCTGATTCAAAATATTCAGGCAGGTGTACAGGGAAACCGTTTTTCCCGAGCCGGTCGGGCCGGTGACCAGGACCATGCCGTAGGGCCGTTGCACGGCATTCATGAGCAGCTCTTTCTGGTCTGGGTCATAGCCCAGTGCGTCGATACCCAGTTTCGCAGAGGATGGGTCAAGAATACGCATCACGATCTTTTCGCCAAACAGCGTGGGCAGGGTTGATACGCGAAAATCGATGGCGCGCTGCGCCGACATGACAAGTTTCATCCGGCCATCTTGAGGGACGCGCTTCTCCGAGATATCCAGTTTCGAGATCACCTTGATGCGCGACGCCAACTTTTCCTTAATGGCTAAGGGCGGTTGAGAAATTTCGCGTAATTCGCCGTCAATCCGGTAGCGGATGCGATAGAACTTTTCGTAGGGCTCAAAGTGAAGGTCCGAAGCGCCAGCGTTGATAGCGTCGAGCAATACCTTCTGCAAAAACTTCACGACCGGAGCATCATCAATTTCGGCGTCGGAGACGGCGCTGGCCTGCTCATCGCTCGTCATTTCGACGTCCATCGAATCTTCCGAGAGGTCGCCAAGCTGTTCATTGGCGCTCTTACCAAGCTTCTCGAGGAGCTTCATGAGCTTGTCGTGTTCCACGACGATGGCATCTACGGTCGCCTCAGCGGAGAATTTAATGCGGTCAAGTGCCTGGAAGTCGGCCGGATCGGAGACCGCAATCGATAGCTTGTTTCCCCGCTTCATGAGAGGGATCACCTTGGTCTCGGCGGCTAGCTTGGGGTCCAGTAAACCGGTTGGAAGATTGGTGAGGTCCAGCGAACTGAGGTCCATCAGCGGGCAACCGAAGGCGTCTGCACAGAAGCGGGCCAGTTGCGGTGCTTTGATCGCGCCAGAGGCCAGCAACTCGTCAATAAAGGCGGTCTTCTCGGCACTGGCCTTGTTTTGGAGGACGACGGCCTGATCGACCCGCATGATTTGATGCTGAACCAAGGCGCGCGCGAGTCCAGACAGGACGACTCTTTCGTCGCCACCGGCTACATTTCCCGAACTCGATAAAACGCTTGACATGCCAATTCCTGAATAGAGGACTTATTTGGCACTAATGATCGGGCATTCCGGGGTGCTTTGAATAGCCTAAAGGCTAGGGTAATAGATGAGTGGCCGAGAGCGTTGGTATGAACGGCGCGCCTTGTCGCCGCAGCGCTCTTAGTGGCGCGTCGGCCAGCGTTTTAGCCTCACCGAACGGATGGAGTTGTCCTCCACCTGGGTGACTTCTATGACCAGTTCGGCAAACTTTAAACTGACATTCGCTTCGGGCAGCTCTTGCAAAAGCTCAAGGATAAATCCGTTCAGTGTCTTGGGGCCATCGAGCGGGAACTGGGTTCCAAGCCGGCGGTTGATCACTCTCAGGCTGGTCGCCGCATCAAGGCTGACTTCTTGGTGCTCATCCCAAGCGATGCCCTTTTGCCCGCCGGGGATGGTGGTCGTAAATTCGCCCACAATCTCTTCGATAATATCCTCGAAGGTCACCAGACCCAACACTTCGCCATATTCGTCCACCACCAGGCCCATGCGCTGCCGGTTCTCTTGGAAAAACTGCAATTGCCTGAAGGCCGGTGTGCCGCTGGGAATAAAGTAGGGTGGCACTAACATGGCCTTCAAGTCCTCCACTTCGAAGCTGGGCTTTTGGATCAAGGCGAGAACCCGCCGCACGTGCAGGGTGCCAATCACCTGGTTGAGCTCGCCCTCGTAGACCGGGAGCTTGTTGTGGTAGCAGGTGACGAGCTGCTCTTTAATGCTCTCGGGGTCGGCGGCAACATCCAGTGCTTCGACCTTCATACGAGAGGTCATCACATCATCAACCGTGATGTGTTCCAAGTCGAACAGGTTGAGTAAGATGGACCGATGCTTTTGAGGCATGAAGCCACCAGTCTCCAGCACAATCGAGCGCAGTTCTTCGGTGGATAATTTGACTTGCGTCACTTCACCCGTTTTGATCCGCATGAGACGAAACAGTTGCCGAACCACGAGGTTGACTGCCCAAACAATCGGCTTCAACACTTTCATAAAAAAGCGCAGCGGGTAGCTCGCAGGCAAGGCGACTTTTTCGGGATAGGTCGCACCGATCACCTTAGGGGTGATCTCGCAGAATACGATGATGAGTAGCGCCACCACCGTCGTGGCGACCAG
>JANLRI010000613.1:0-9424 GCA_031361565.1 Betaproteobacteria bacterium
GCACACCCAGAGTGGAGCGGTGCCGCCCTGGTCAACGACCAAGGGCAACTGGTGGGGATCGGCTCCTTGCTGTCACAGGAAGGCTTGCGCGACGAAAATGTTCACTCCAATATGTCCGTGCCGATTGATCTCTTGGGGCCAATCCTTGAAAGTCTACTGAACACCGGCCACTCGGGTGTGGCGGCTCGGCCATGGCTTGGCTTGTATGCTGGTGAGTCCAAGGGGCAGGTGATCGTGGGTGGCTTAAGTGCTTCCGGCCCTGCTGAAAAGGCCGGTGTTCACTTGGGCGATCTGATCGTCGACGTTGCCGGTGTTCGGGTGACCAGTTTGGCCGACTTCCTGCGAGCGGTCTGGAGTGTAGGCGCAGCCGGTGTCAGGGTGCCGCTGAAGATCGGTCGCGACGGTGATGTGTTGCGCCTGGACATTCAGTCGCGGGACCGCAACGACCTCCTCAAGCGGCCGCAGATGCACTGATTTCGAATGACGCCCATCTGGCCTGACGTGTCGACTCGTTCCACTTCGACACTGGGCGCCCGGCCACCGCCGTGATGTGAAGTACAGTGTCGAAAATCGACCGCCCAACTCACTTATGGATAATCCTCATGCGCATGAACCGGCTCAAACAACTTTGGCGCGAAGGCAAGCCCGCCGTCGGCGGATTTCTGTCAATTCCCCACGGGCTCGCCGCTGAAACCATGGCGCACTCCGGCCTCGATTGGTTGTGCGTCGACATGCAGCACGGGTGCATCGATTACTCGGACACCGTGAACTTGCTGACCGCGATTTCGACCACCTCGGTGACCCCCTTGGTGCGAGTGCCGTGGAACGAACCGTCGATGATCATGAAGGTGCTCGACGCCGGTGCTTATGGTGTGATCGTGCCGATGGTCAGTAATCGCGCTGAGGCCGAGCGCGCCGTGGCCGCCTGCCGCTATCCGCCACTCGGCATCCGCAGCAACGGCCCGATTCGCGCGATGATGTACGGCGGCCCCGACTACCAAAAGCATGCCAACACCGAAATGTTGTGCATCGTCATGATCGAGACTGCCGAGGGCATCGAAAAGATGGAGGAGATCATCTCCACTCCGGGCGTCGACGCCGCCTACATCGGCCCAACCGATCTCGCCCTGTCCTTGGGCTTGCCGCCGGTGATGGACAACGAAGATCCGAAACACCTTGCGACCGTCGCCCAGATTTTGGCGACCTGCAAAAAGCACAAAGTAATCGCCGCCATGCACACCGGCAGTTCGCGGTTTTCGCAGCGGTCAATCGATCAGGGTTTTCAGATGATCATGCTGGTGCAAGATCGCACGGCCATGGCCAACTTTGTGAAGTCCGAAGTCAACGCGCTCAAGGGCTGGACAGCAATCGTGCCCACCCAAGCGGCGCAAAAAAACGACTATTGAGAGGGTCGACTCATTGTTTCGCGAACTACTCACGGCCACTCACTCGCATCTCTGATACGAGGTCCGGCTTGTCCTAGTCTAAGCGTGAGGTACCCGAATCCAGCCTTCCATCAACACCCGAGCACTGCGGCTCATGATCGCTTTCTTGACGACCCATTCGCCATTTTCTTGCTGGGCCTCAGCGCCAACTCGTAGCGTGCCCGAGGGGTGTCCGAAACGAACCTCAGTCCGATTCCCGCCGCCAGCAGCAAGATTGACCAGAGTGCCGGGAATTGCAGCCGCCGTCCCGATCGCGACCGCAGCCGTTCCCATCATGGCGTGATGCAGTTTGCCCATCGACAATGCCCGCACCAATAGATCGATGTCTTTGCTCGCGACGGTCTTGCCGCTTGAGGAGATGTAATCCTTAGGCACGGCCACGAAGGCGATCTTGGGGGTATGTTGCCGCTTCGCAGCTTCGCTCAGGTCCTTTATCAAGCCCATGCGCAACGCACCATGGGCGCGAATCGTCTCGAACATAGTGAGCGCCTTGGTATCGCCATTGATGGCCTCTTGGAGCTCTGCGCCCGTGTAGCCAATGGCTTCGGCATTCACAAAGATAGTTGGGATACCGGCGTTAATCATGGTCGCTTTAAAAGTGCCCACACCTGGTACGACTAAGTCATCCACCAAATGACCGGTCGGGAACATCGCTCCGCCGGCACCTTCTTCCTCAGCGGCGGGGTCCATGAACTCCAGCTTGACTTCGGCGGCGGGGAAGGTGACACCGTCTAATTCAAAGTCTCCGGTCTCTTGAACCAAGCCCTCCGTGATAGGAACGTGCGAGATAATAGTTTTACTTATGTTGGCCTGCCAAATACGTACCACGGCCACGCCATTTTTCGGGATACGGCTGGCATCAACCAATCCGTTACTGACTGCGTAAGGCCCCACGGCTGCCGACAAGTTGCCGCAATTGCCGCTCCAGTCTACAAACGGTTGATCGATGGACACTTGGCCGAAGAGATAATCCACATCATGATCTGGCCTTTCGCTCTTCGAGAGAATTACGGTCTTGCTAGTGCTTGAAGTTGCTGCACCCATGCCGTCGATTTGCTTTCCGTAAGGGTCGGGGCTACCGATGACACGTAGCAGCAACTGATCTCGCGCCGTGCCGGGTATTTGGCAGTCGACCGGTAAATCTTGCAAGCGAAAGAACACGCCTTTGCTGGTGCCGCCTCGCATGTAGGTGGCGGGAACTTTAAATTGCGGTGCATGGGCCATATTCTTTTCCTAAGCGGCTTTAGTGGATTCTAGAAAATCCTGTGCAAAGCGTTGTAGCACGCCGCCAGCGGCATAGATCGACACTTCTTCAGCAGTATCTAGTCGGCACGTGACTGTGACCTCAAGCCGCTCGCCGTTCTTGCGATGAATCACCAGCGTGAGGTCCTTACGCGGTTTACGCTCGCCCATTACGTCAAAAGTCTCTGAGCCATCGATACCGAGCGTTTTACGATTGACACCGCTCTTGAACTCGAGCGGTAACACGCCCATGCCGACCAAGTTGGTACGGTGAATGCGCTCGAAGCCTTCTGCCACAATGGCCTCCACCCCGGCTAGTCGCACACCTTTCGCTGCCCAGTCGCGCGACGAGCCCTGGCCATAATCGGCGCCAGCGATGATGATCAAGGGCTGCTTTCGTTCCATATAAGTTTCAATCGCTTCCCACATGCGGCTGGTCTTGCCTTCAGGTTCAATGCGGGCCAGAGAGCCTGGCTTCACCTTGCCCTCTACCATCACCATCTCATTTTTCAGGGTTGGGTTGGCAAAGGTTGCGCGCAGCGCCGTGAGATGGTCGCCACGATGGGTCGCGTAGGAATTGAAGTCTTCTTCGGGCAGACCCATCTTGGCGAGGTATTCGCCAGCCGCGCTGTCGAGCATGATGGCATTCGAGGGCGATAGGTGATCGGTCGTAATGTTGTCACCTAAAACCGCGAGGGGCCGCATGCCCTTGAGGGTGCGTTCACCGGCCAGGGCGCCTTCCCAATAAGGGGGGCGGCGAATATAGGTGCTTTGTGCTCGCCAGGCGTACAAAGGTGTGACCGAAGCGGTACTGATGACTCGCTCTTCAAACATCGGTATGTACACATCGCGGAATTGTTGCGGCTTGACACTGGCGCTGACAATCGCGTCGATCTCCGCATCGCTCGGCCAAAGATCCTTCAGCAGGATTGGCTTGCCATCGGGGCCAGTGCCAAACGAATCGCGTTCGATATCAAAGCGTACCGTCCCGGCCAGGGCGTATGCCACGACCAATGGCGGCGAGGCCAGGAAGGCCTGTTTCGCATAGGGATGGATACGGCCATCGAAATTGCGATTGCCCGAGAGCACGGCAGTGGCGTATAAATCCCGATCAATTATTTCTTGCTGAATCCTAGGGTCGAGCGCACCCGACATACCGTTACAGGTAGTGCAGGCGAAGGCGACGATGCCAAACCCGAGCTGCTCGAGCTCCTTCATGAGGCCCGCGGCCTCCAGGTACAACGCAACAGTCTTGGAGCCAGGTGCAAGAGAGCTTTTTACCCAAGGCTGGCGAGTCAGTCCCATGCGATTGGCATTGCGTGCCAACAAGCCCGCAGCAATCACATTGCGGGGGTTACTGGTGTTCGTACAACTCGTAATGGCCGCAATAATAACGGCTCCATCGGGCATCTGCCCGGGCGTTTTTTGCCACGGAGCAGCGATGCCCTTGGCCACGAGATCGGTCGTCGCCACTCGTGCATGGGGATTCGAGGGGCCGGCCATATTACGCACCACCGTCGAAAGATCAAACTGGAGGACACGTTCGTACTGCGCCGTCTTTAGGCTATCGGCCCACAAACCGACATGCTTGGCGTAAGTCTCGACCAGCTTCACTTGCTCATCGGCACGACCGGTCAGCTTCAGATAGGTAATGGTCTGTTGATCGATAAAGAACATCGCGGCCGTGGCCCCGTATTCAGGTGCCATATTGGAAATTGTGGCGCGATCACCTAAGGTTAAGGCCGAGGCTCCGACCCCATAGAATTCGAGATAGGCTCCCACGACCTTGGATTGACGCAGAAACTCGGTCAAGGCCAGCACCATATCGGTGGCGGTAATGCCCTCATTCAGCTTACCGGAAAGCTCGACACCAATGATGTCGGGCAGGCGCATCCAGGAAGCCCGTCCAAGCATCACGTTCTCCGCCTCAAGCCCCCCGACTCCAACGGCGATCACGCCAAGTGCGTCCACGTGCGGAGTGTGGCTATCGGTGCCCACCAGGGTATCTGGAAAGGCGACGCCGTCCTGCGAATGAATCACGGGCGACATGCGCTCCAGATTAATCTGGTGCATGATGCCGTTACCGGCAGGGATCACGTCCACGTTTTTGAACGCACGACTCGTCCAGTCGATGAAGTGAAAGCGATCTTCATTGCGGCGATCTTCGATTGCACGGTTCTTCTCGAAGGCCTGGGGGTCAAAGCCACCGCACTCCACGGACAACGAATGATCAACAATCAATTGCACAGGTACCACTGGGTTGACTTGGGCCGGGTCACCGCCTTGATCGGCAATGGCATCGCGTAACCCCGCCAGGTCGACCAAGGCCGTTTGGCCCAAAATATCGTGGCACACCACTCGCGCTGGAAACCAGGGAAAGTCGAGTTCGCGCTTTCTTTCGATGATTTGTCGTAGGCAGGCCTCCAGAATGCTCGGATCGCAGCGCCGTACCAAGTTTTCGGCGTGTACTCTTGCGGTGTACGATAAACCAGCCCAGGCGCCTTTCTGGATAGCCTCGACCGCCTCAGGGGCGTCAAAGTAGTCTAGGGCGGTTCCGGGAAGTGCCTTGCGGTGGAGCTTGTTCATGGGGGAGGGGACTCTTTGATGAAGGAATTTCTTGAAGGACCTTCAATTTTACAATGCAGCCCCTTCGCAAGGTCTGGCGCCCCTAACCTTTCAGCATTTCCTTCAAATTCAAGCGCTCGATGAGTTGAGTTTCCTTCTTGTAAGTCGCTCGCGACGGCAAATCGAAACGCGTCCCGAAGTTTCATTTCAGCATCGCTCGGCAAGCCCGCGGGGGCGCCTATGCCGTTCGGGGCGGGAGCACCTCCTTTGTAGGCAATGGCGTTACATTGTGTTGACTGGTTTTGAGCATGAAATTTCCCCGCAGAAGCCTTGACTTTGCACTATACCGACTACGAGTACTGTACCCAACCGACGCAGGTGCAAGGCCTACTGATTGCAGGCCCGAGGCTTACACGACCTGCGGTGTGTCGCCGCGCACGGTTTCCAATGTCTGCTCGTGCTTAAGGAAATAGGCGCTGACATCCGGGGGAGGGGTGGGTCGACCAAGGAGGAAACCCTGCAAATAGTCGCAATCTTCCAGGCGCAAAATATCGGCTTGAACCTCGGTTTCAACGCCCTCGGCCGTCACTACAATGCTGAGGCTCTTACAGAGCGCAATAATCGCGCGAACTATCGCGATTGATTGGGTTTCGGTCGCCAAGCCACTGATAAACGAGCGATCAATCTTCACCTTGCTGAAGTGGAAACGCCTCAGATAGGCGAGCGAAGAATAGCCCGTCCCAAAATCGTCCATGGCAATTCCGACGCCTTGACGCCTCAGGCGTTGCAGGACCGTGGCGATTTCGCCGCCGTTTTCCATTAGGGCCGATTCAGTGATTTCGATCTCTAACCTTGCGGGGGCTAGATCGTGTCGTAACAATGCTTCGTTGACTACCGCGTAAAGATCGTGATTAACAAATTGGCGAGCCGATACATTGACTGCCACGACGATGTCCTCTGGCCAGGTCGCCGCCATCCGACAAGCTTCGTCAATGATCCAGTCGCCCAACTCAGTGATCAATCCCAACTCTTCGGCAATCGTAATAAAGTCAAGGGGTGATACGCGTCCCCGAGTTGGGTGATTCCAGCGAATCAAGGCCTCGAAACCAATCAGTCTTCGTTGTCGTGCCGCGAAGACGGGCTGGTAATGCAGCTCAAATTGCTTGTCGATCACGGCGCGTCGAAGGTCAATCTCCAAGCGCTGTCGCTCTCGCGCCCTGATTTCTAGGCTGGGCTCAAAGAAACGATAGCAGCCTCGGCCTTCTTTTTTGGCCTCGAAAAGTGCCATATCAGCGCTTTTAATTAAACGGTCGGGATTGTCGCCGTCGCGAGGGGCCATGGCAACACCGACGCTGGCACCGACAATGACAGAATGGCCCAATAAATCAAACGGCTTGCCAATTTCCCGGACCACGCGATCTGCAAGCGCTGAAGCATCTTCTTCGCCTTGAACATTGGCGATTAGAATCACAAACTCATCACCCCCTAGACGGCCTACAGTATCGCCCGCCCGGATGCACTGCCTCAGTCGCTTCGAGACCTCCACCAATAATGCGTCACCGCCCGCATGGCCGAGTGTGTCATTAACCGCTTTGAAACGATCAAGGTCGACGCAAAGCACCGCACAGTCTGCTTGAGAGTCGTTAAGGGAGACATCAATATGCTGCTTAAGGAGTCTTCGATTCGGCAGATTGGTGAGCACATCGTGCGAGGCAAGATGACTGGCCTTTGCTTCGGCCTTGCGGCGTTCAGTGACGTCTTCAATGGTTTGTACGAAGCCACCTTCGTACAAAGGGCTGTGCGCCACATGTAGGACTTTTCCGCTTTCAAATATCAAATTTAACGAAGACTTTTCCTTGACTCTACTGAGAGCGGAAAAAGCCTCGATTCGAGTGTGCCCACTTTCCAATTCACCTAGACTGTCTAAAATTCTGAGGCAAAACTCTTCAATCGTTAGACCGACTAGTGAGTCCTCTAAATTTAATCCCAGTAGGCGCTTAGAGCGCTCGTTTGCAACTTCCAAACGACCCTGTTCATCGAACATGTACAGCCCAAGCTTCATGTGCTCCATGGCCGCTTCAAAGCGTTTACTCTGTACCTTTAGAGCCTGGGTGGCGAGGAGGGCTGCAGGATCAATTCGAATGAGCGGATCGCGCGATTGGGCAAGCGCCTCATCGGGTAGCGCTTGCGAAGAGTTTGGCGTGGAGTGGGTAGGAGTCTGCATGTGATTTAACGCTCAGAGTAGCGAATTGATCGGCAAGAGCAAACTTGAAAAGGTGGAACGGGCCTGCTTAGGGGTTCTACGGTCGAAGACGCTTCCTCGAAGAGCAGCGCTTGATGGCCTACTTTTTTGCAGCCGTCACGGGTTTAGCGGCGGGTGTGGCCGTTGCCTTGGCTTCCTTAAATACAGGTCCCCACAAAGGGTGTCCGGCTTCGGCACGGCTGAGTTGATAGTCGGGCACAATCTTGAGCAAGCTGCTGAACTGAGTCTTGCATAGCGGGCGCTGACCGGTGACACAGTAACTGAAGGCCAACAGCCTTAGGCTATCTTGCTTCGTCGACGAGGTTTCATCGGCGGAATCACGGGCCAGAAGCAATTTTCGTATTGCTCCTTTGTAATCCCCTTTATCGTAAAGCTCAGTACCTTCAGCAAGAAGCAGTTCGGGTTTTGATTTTTGAATCGTGGGCGCGGCAGGAGATGGTTCTACGCCTTTCGTCTGAGGCGCGTTGCTGGACGACGACGGCGGCGACTGAATTGCGCTAGGCTTGCCAGCTTCTGAAGCCGATTTGGCGGCAGGGGAGCCGGGTTTGCCCGCTTCGGTACCGTTACGCGAGACGCTGATCGCGTCACCTTTCGATATTCCTTCAGGGGTTTCAGACGGTTTCGTAGTTTGGCAGGCGCTTAGGGCTAATGCCAGGCCGCCGATCAGCACATTGCGGCTTGAGCTTTTCATTTCTTATCCAATTGTTTCTGAGCGGGGTCTATAAAAGCATGATTGATTTTGAACACCTCGCCCGCCTTGAGCTTGATTCTGACTTTATGAACGGGATAGTCGCCGTTGCGAATCTCGAAGCTATATTCCCCAGCGGCCAGGCTGATTGACTTGAGCGGTGGACTCACGCCGCGCGCCTCGCCATTGATGTAAACCTCGCCCCAAGGCTTGATTGTTAGTCGAGCAAGGGCCGGTTTATCGGCAGCCGCTTTTTCGCTCGCAAGCTTTTCGCTGGCTGCCTTGTCACTGGCTGCTTTTTCACTGGCTGCCTTGTCACTGCTTAACGGGTTGCTCGGCGCTTGATCACCACCTGCTTTTTCGAGTTCGCCCGTAACAACTGACTTAGATTCTGGCAACTTCATCGGGGCTTGCGGCGCTACCACGGCTTTTTGTACCTCTGCTTGCGGGGGGGCAATTACGGGCGCGGTTTGCGCCGCCATCTTGGGAGATTCAGTTTTGGCCAGGTTCGAGCTTGAAGCCTCTTGCTTCGCCATGCGGTTGTTAGGGGTAGGTGTGGCGAACCACCAGAACGCTCCAATCAATCCTGCGGCGCAAAGCATGCCGCCAAGCAACAAGGTTTTGGATCGTGTTTTTTCGGGTTCGGTCGCCGTGACCGATGGACTATCGGACGCTTGCGGAGCTTCGAATGAACCTGGAGAGGCTATCAGCGGCATCGGCACCGTCGGGTAAGTATCTTCGATAGGTGCTGGCTTAGTTTTGATGGCCTTCCGGCGCGCTGGAATAGCCTCTGGCTCTGCTTCAAGTGCCAAAAGCAATTTTAGGGCGGCAACGCTTTGTGGCCGATCGTCAGGACGAACCGCCAGCGCCGCATCAATGGCCATCAATAGTGCTTGTGAATAACCGCTCGGTTTAAGAGTGGCGACCTTCAAGATGGAGTCGTTCATGATCCGGCTGGCCGACGGTGGTGGCGGCTTACCGGTCAGCGCAAAGTAGGCTGTAGCACCCCAGCCGTAGATGTCCGTCCAAGGGCCTTGTTGGCTGGCTGCATCGCCCGCGTATTGTTCAATGGGCGCATAGCCGGGTTTTACAAGAACGGTTAAAGCCTGGGCGTTTTCAGTTTCGAGCCGACGAGCGGCACCGAGATCCAGCAAAATGGGTCGACCATCTTGAAGAATCATGATGTTGTCGGGTGAGATATCCCGGTGATAAATCTGTTCG
>JANLRI010000620.1:0-7642 GCA_031361565.1 Betaproteobacteria bacterium
CGAAAAGGCCCCAAGCCAAAAAGGTGAGTAGCGCAACGCTCACCACGCTCACCACAAAATAACCGGCGACCGAGTCAGCGAGGCGCTGCATGGGCGCGCGTGATCGCTGGGCCAGTGCCACCATTTGCACAATCTGCGCGAGAACGGTGGCTGAGCCCACACGTTCGCTGCGCATGACCAGCGCACCGCCAGTGTTGAGCGTCGCACCAATCAATTTATCGCCAACTCGCTTAGTCACTGGCATAGGCTCGCCAGTCAGCATAGACTCATCGACCGCGCTGCTACCTTCTGTCACCAGACCATCCACCGGCACCTTCTCACCAGGCCGCACACGCAGCAGCACGCCCACATGCACATGGGCGAGCGGGACGTCTTCTTCACTTCCATCGGGATTGATGCGGCGCGCTGTCTTGGGCGCCAGCCCAAGCAGCGACTTAATGGCGGCAGAGGTTTGGGACCGAGCCTTGAGCTCAAGAATTTGCCCGAGTAGCGTCAACGAGATGATCACCGCGGCGGCCTCAAAATACACCGCCACGCGGCCCATCGACATGAACGTCGCCGGAAACAACTGCGGGGCGAGCGTAGCCACCACACTGTAGAGATAAGCCGCGCCGGTTCCCAAGCCGATCAAGGTCCACATATTGGGGCTACGGTGGATGACCGACTGCACGCCACGCACAAAGAATGGCCAGCCGGCCCACAGCACGATCGGGGTTGACAGCACCAGCTCAATCCAGCTCTGCGTCGCCATCTCAAACCACTGCAAACGGTGACCGAGCATCGCCAACCCGGCAACCACCAAGGTAAGCGGCAGCGTCGACCAAAAACGTCGTTGAAAACTGGTGAGTTCTGGGTTATCTTCTTCATCCAAGGTCGGCTGCACGGGCTCGAGTGCCATGCCACACTTGGGGCAACTACCCGGGAGTTCTTGCTGAATTTCAGGGTGCATAGGACAGGTGTAAAGTACCGCCGTGGGGCCCTGTACAAGCGGTGGCCGTGCGCTGTTGTTGCCGCTGAACTTGTGCGGATCCGCCGCAAATTTCGTGAGGCAAGTTGCACTACAGAAATACACCGCATGAGCTTCATGCACCAGATGATGGGGCGATTGTGGGGTGACGCTCATACCGCACACCGGGTCGGTCATTCCTTCAGGTTCCGCTAATTGCTGATGAATGCCATGCTCGTCATTTCGTTGAAGTCCATGCGTTTCCATGCGTCAGTCCCACCGATATATTTTTTGGAAGGTGCGCAAAGTAGCAACGACGACCACGCTTTGAAAGCATGAGGCAGCGGCTTGCACGCGAATCAATAAGATAATCCTTCACGAATAGTCCATGTTTGATCCATATCAACTGAACAAGAAGTGGTTGCGTTGGACCCCCGTGGGTGTCGTCAGCCCGCTATTCCTGTAACACCGCGAGAAACTCATTAAGCTCAGATTGCCGCGCCAGCATCTCACGCCGAAGTCCAATTAAAATGAGGACGAGCCCAGTCTCGTTTTCATCGATGAACGGTGTGGACAGATTAGTGAGCTTGAAACGTTGCCCAACCATCTGCAGCAATTGCCATTGTTGGGGCTTGCTCCGGGCACGAACGAAACCTTTTGCGCGCAGGAGCAAGGGCGCAGGCCCACTCGCCAATTTTAGGAGTGCAGCCTCGACGCGCGGCAGATCCAGAGCTGCATCTAGTTCAATGGTCAAACTCTCAAACAACTCGGCGTTTGCTCGCGGCCACGCCGTAGAACCACTCAAAACCTTATACCGCGCGTGGCCATCAGCCTGCGTCAACCACTGAGATCTTGAACGGCCACCGCGATGAGCACTCGCCACTTGAGAAGAAGCCACGCCGACCAGGTCGCGCGCCTCTGTTCCTAGCAACCACTCACAAGAATAGGCCGAGCGCGGCAAAGACAAGACGGGAACGGAAAAGTCCAGTTCTGATACTAGCTTTGATTGGTCAAACGATGGGCCATGTTCCGCACCGGAGTCTCGCGCACCCTCAGAAACCAAGTCAAACTTGGTGAGCAAAATACAATCCGCCTGCTGCAATTGCTGGCGCACTAAGTCAGCAACATAGACGTCCTGCAAATGACGATGAATAGTCTGATGATCGGCCAGTACGAAAATGGCGGCCACCTCAAAACTCTGGCTGAGCGCAATCGACTGTGCGATGGGTAGCGGCAAGGCCACGCCACTGCTTTCCACCAAGACATGATCAAACTTGTTCGGTAAGGCAGCCAACTCAAACAAGGCTTCCATGAAGTCGCTGCCGATGCTGCAGCAGACGCAACCGCCTGCGAGATTGAGTACCGTATCGGTTTGCGATTCGATCAGGGCCGCATCGATATTGATGTCGCCAAAGTCATTGACCAAGACGGCAATTTTGCGCTCGCCACGGGTTTGGAGGCAGGCGTTGATCAAGGTCGTCTTACCCGCACCGAGATAACCTGCAATGACGGTGACGGGTGTTCTGCCCTGCTCGGATTTCATGGCGAATATTAGTTACAACAGGGACACGCGAAACATCACGAGGCCTGAAAAATTCGTCCGCCCTGTACCGTGCCCCAGACCACGATGTCCTTGAGCGCCTCGGGCGTGACATTGAGCGGATCGTCCTCAAGCACAGCGAAATCGGCATGCTTACCGGTTTCAATCGAACCCACTTCATGATCAAGCTTGAAGGTGTAGGCGGGCCCAAGCGTGATGGCGTGCAAGGCCTCGCTCACCGATATTTTCTCAGCCTCGCCTTGCACTCGGCCACTGGCGGTTAGACGATTCACCGCGCACCAAGCCGTAAACAGGGGCGCGAGAGGGGTCACCGGCGCATCAGAATGAATCGCCAAAGGAACTCCTTCCGCCAAGGCTGTTGCGCAGGCATTGGAGCGCAGCGCCCGCTCGGGGCCCATGGTGATGGCGTAATGCGCATCGCCCCAATAATAATGATGGTTGGCAAAAAGATTGGCGCACAGACCCAGACCCTTCATGCGCTTGAACTGGGCTCGATTCAGCATTTGGCCGTGTTGAATCGTGAAGCGATGCTCCACCACCGGATACTCGCGCAGGGCCGCCTCGAAGGCGTCCAGAGCCATATCACTAGCCTCGTCGCCATTGGTATGGGTATGAAACTGAATGCCGCTCTTCAGGGCCAAGGCATAGGCCGCACGTAACTGCTCGGGGGCAACATACCAAAGCCCGTTCGGGGCGCCATTGAAATAGCCAGGCCATTTCAAGCGCGCAGAAAAACCCTGGATCGAACCGTCCGCGACGGCCTTGATCACTCCAAGCCGAAGCCGATCCGTAGACTGGGCTTTGAGTTCCAAAGCACGCTCAATCATCTGCGGCACAGGCTGGGTCAAGAAGCGCAGCAGCGAGACGATTCGAACCGGAAAGTGCTCCCCGGCGCACACTCTTCTCATCATCTCCACGGCCTCTTGCGGCAGAGGATTGGCGAGGTCGGCAGCGGTGGTGGTACCCGTACGCACGGCAAGCTTGGCAAAATCATGCAGTCCGCGCTCGTCGCCTGCGAGCACGTCGCGCTCCACACCGAGCGGCTTTTGCACCAAGTACATCGCCTCGGGGCCCTTCATTTCCCCCGTCGGCAAACCATCCCCGCTCAGTGGGATACCGAGATGATCCACCCCCGTTCTGAGCAGCCCAGCGCGGCGCAAGGTTTCGCTGTTGACATTAATGATGTGCAAGCTGGCGTGCCATAAACCCACGGCTAATGGGTGAGGAAGCCCTTGATCCACCTGGTCGAGATCGGCGCGCTGACAGCGTGCGCCCCCGAAATAGATCGGATCGAAGCCCCAACCAATGAGGGTGTCCGCGCAATGAGCGCCACCCGCGCTCGACCCATTTGCGCCAGCCACATTCGCGATGGCCACGCCGCGCAAGCGCGCCACGACAGCCTCAATACTTTTTAGGCCAGACCAAACCTTGCCGTCCGGCGCCATTCGGTCGTGATACCCGCAATACACAAAACGCCACAGCACACCTTCAATGAGATGGCTATGGCCTTCCACGAAACCCGGCATGAGCACCTTATCGGCAAAGCGAGTATCAAGCTCGTACTCACCCCAGCCTTCAAGCTCCTCGAGACAGCCCGCCCCAAGAATGCGCCCATCGCGGACCGCGACATGAGTCGCCACAGGGTTGACCACATTCATCGTAATGATTTTGCGGGCACTAAAGATGCGGATGTTGGGCATTGAGGCCTCTGAGAATTTAAGATTGACTACCCAAGAAGTCCATCTTGCCCAGCTCCACCCCGTTATGGCGCAGGATGTTGTAGGCCGTGGACACATGGAACCACATATTGGCCATGGCGAAATGTTTGAGATAGGCCTCGGCCTTAAACGTCATCGGTGTCCCCCGAATCGGCACTTGCACGTCCTTGTCCTCGGTGCCGTTCAATTGCTCCGGCTTGATCGTTTTAAGAAAAGCAATCGTCGCCGCGATACGCTCTTTGAACTCTGGAATACTGGTTTCGTTATCTTCGAATTTGGGAGCATCAATCCCGACAATGCGTGATACCGCAAACTTCGAGGCGTCGCAGGCGATGTGAATTTGCTTACTCAGTGGCAACATGTCTGGCGCCAATCTTGCGGCCAGCAAAACACTGGGCTCCACTTTTTTGGCAATACAAAACGCCTCGGCCTTGTCCAAGAAGGTACTTAGATTGCTCAACATGCGAATACATACGGGGACACTGGCGGTGTACATGGTCATGGCCATAAAAATTCCTTGGGAGTTAGTTTGACAAAAAAGAGGCGAATGCAATGAGGCGTATTGGAAACATCGGCGGACGAAGGACTCACAACCAGGAGGAGATTTCACTCAGTGGTTTCTTGAGGCCACCATGCACCGGCACCTGACAAGCGGCCTTAGGATACCCCACCACCAACAAGATACTGGGTTTTTCGTGACTGGGACGCTGGCAGATTTGATTCAAAAAACCCATCGGGCTGGGGGTGTGGGTGAGGGTCACCAAACCAACATGGTGCAGCGCGTTGATCAGAAAACCGGTGGCAATGCCCACCGATTCGGGCACGTAGTAGTGTTTGACCTGCTGACCCGAAGGAGTAAGGCCGAATTTCTGGGCAAAAATAGCGATTAAAAGCGGTGCCTCCTCCAGGAAGGGCTTGGCGTCATCGGTGCCTAAAGGGGCCAAGGCCTCCAGCCACTCTTTCGGCGCTTTACCGCTGTAGAACGCTCGCTCTTCCCGCTCTGCCTCATCCCGGATGCGGCGTTTGCGCTCAGCATCCTGAATCACCACAAAGTGCCAGGGTTGGAGATTGGCCCCTGACGGAGCCGTTCCTGCTGCCCTTAAGGCATTTTCCACCACGGCACGCGGCACGGGTCGGCGGTCAAAGTCACGAACCGTGCGGCGTCGGCGTATTTCCTCGTAAAAATTAAGTGACCGCGCCAACATTTGCGGCTCGCCATACTGATCTTGCCTGGGCAAGGGTTCCAACACACAATTTGAAGTCATCGGTAGTAACTCATTGGCAATATTTCGCTTTTGTCGCGTAGTGGACAATCATCTTAACCCTGTCCGGCGTAAAATTGCGTCACCGACTTACCCCCAAGAGCTCATCCATGACTGACCTGTCCGACGCCAAGCAACTGGCTCAGTATCGTCCTGCCAACAAAGTTCGTTTCGTCACGGCTGCGTCGCTGTTCGATGGCCACGACGCTTCGATCAACATCATGCGCCGCATTTTGCAGGGTATGGGCACGGAAGTGATTCATCTCGGACACAATCGTTCGGTCGACGAGATCGTGACTTGCGCCCTGCAAGAAGATGCTCAGGGCATTGCCATTAGCTCCTATCAGGGCGGCCATGTGGAGTATTTCAAGTACATGATCGACCTGTTGCGCGAGCGCGGTGGCGCCCATGTGAAGGTGTTTGGCGGCGGCGGCGGCGTGATCGTCGCAGCCGAAATTCGAGAACTGATGGCCTACGGCGTGACCAAGATTTACTCGCCCGAGGATGGTCAAAGGCTCGGTCTGCAGGGCATGATCGGCGAAATGGTGATGCTGTGCGACACCGATCTCTCGCCGCTCGCTCCGGCGACATTGGGCGCGATTCAAGGCAAAGGGGCCAGCCGCGAGTTAGCTCAGTTGTTAACCGCTTTGGAAAATGGCAAAGTCAACCCGGATCTTCAAAAAGCGGTGCGTCAGGCGGCCGACCTCGCCAAGGTGCCAACGTTGGGCATCACCGGCACCGGCGGTGCGGGTAAATCCAGCCTGACCGACGAATTGATTCGGCGCTTTCGCTTAGACCAAGACGACGCGCTCAATATCGCGATTATTTCCATCGACCCGTCGCGCCGTAAATCCGGCGGGGCGTTGCTCGGCGACCGAATTCGCATGAACGCCATCAATCCTTGGAGTAAGGGCCCGAGAGTGTTCATGCGCTCCCTCGCCACCCGTGATGCAGGTAGCGAGATCAGCCAAGCCTTGCCGGATGTCTTGGCGGCTTGCAAAGTGGCGGGCTTTGATCTTATCGTCGTCGAAACCTCCGGCATTGGCCAGGGAGACGCGGCCATCGTCCCGCATGTTGATTGCTCGCTGTACGTGATGACCCCAGAGTTTGGTGCCGCCAGTCAGCTCGAAAAAATCGACATGCTCGACTTCGCCGATTTTGTGGCGATCAATAAATTCGACCGTAAGGGTGCGCAGGACGCGTTACGCGATGTGGCCAAACAGGTGCAACGCAACAAAGAGGCCTGGACCACCTCCCCCGACAAAATGCCGGTGTTTGGCACGCAAGCCTCGCGCTTTAATGACGACGGTGTCACCGCGCTTTATCAAAACCTGGCCACTAAGCTCACCGAGTTTGGCTTGACACTCGGTGTCTCGAAATTGGCCAAGGTCGACGTGCGTTTTTCGAGTGGCGCCAACGCTATTATTTCCCCGGCTCGTTCTCGCTATTTGGCCGAGATCTCGGAGGTGATCCGCGCCCATCATCGTCGCGCTCAAGAGCAAAGCCAAATCGCCCGCGAAGTTCAGCAACTACGCGAATCGCAGCGCATGCTGAGATCCGCCAACCCAGATAAGCATCGCGCCTTAGAGGCGCTGGGTGAGCAAGCAGCACTGCGTGAAGAGCGCTTGCATGCTGAAAGTAAACAGTTGCTGACCGCCTGGCCAAAGCTGCGCGAGGCGTACAACGCGGATGAGCTCGTCGTCAAAGTGCGCGATCAGGAAGTACGCTCGCCGCTGGTGCGAACCTCACTGTCCGGCACCAAGATTCGCAAGGTCGCCCTGCCGCGTTGGGTGGACCACGGCGAAACCTTGAACTGGTTGATGATGGAGAACGTCCCGGGCAGCTATCCTTTCACCGCCGGTGTCTTTGCCTTTAAGCGCGAAGGTGAAGACCCCACCCGCATGTTCGCCGGTGAAGGCGATGCCTATCGCACCAATAAGCGCTTTCACATGCTCTCCTCGGGCATGCCCGCCAAACGACTGTCTACCGCCTTTGACAGCGTTACCCTCTATGGCCACGACCCAGCGGTACGCCCAGATATTTACGGCAAGGTCGGCAACTCGGGAGTGAGCATTGCCACGCTTGAGGACATGAAGGTACTGTACTCTGGCTTTGATCTTTGCTCACCCAGCACCTCAGTGAGCATGACCATCAA
>JANLRI010000624.1:0-1026 GCA_031361565.1 Betaproteobacteria bacterium
CCTGACCCAGCATGGCCAACACCGGGTCGCCAACATATTGGAACAACGAGAATGCAATAAAGCCCACCACGAGCATTACGACGATAGCTTGCAATACGCGTTGAACAACGAAAGCGAACATGGGGACTTCGAACTAAAAGAGGAAGTTTAAGCGATCTTGTCGCTACCCTAAGACAGGTAGCGGCCGGGTTTTTTGGTCGATTTAGGCAGGCGCTAAAAATTTCTCTGCCAGGCGTATCCAATAAGTTGCGCCAAGTGGGATGACCTCATCGTTGAAGTCGTAGCTCGGATTGTGCAAGGAGCAAGGGCCCAGGCCATGGCCGTGATGACGATGCTCTCCGCCGCCATTGCCAATGATGCTGTAGCAGCCGGGCTTGGCCAGGAGCATAAAAGCAAAGTCTTCACCGCCCATGGTGGGTTCAAACTCCAAAGTTTGCGTCTCGCCCACGATGTCGCGCATAACGCTGCGGGCAAACTCGGTTTCCTTGGTGTGATTCACCGTGGGTGGGTAGTTGCGGAAAAAGCGCAACGTGGCGCTTGCTCCAAAGGCCTTGGGAAGTTGCTCAACAATCTCACGGAAACGCTTTTCGATGAGATCGAGCACCGCGACCGTGAAGGTCCGCACGGTGCCGCGCAACACCGCTTGGTTAGGCACGACGTTATAAGCCTCCCCAGCGTGAATTTGCGTGATGGAGATTACGGCAGTGTCTACCGGCTTCTTATTGCGGGTAATAATGGTTTGCAAGGCCTGGGCGACGCTACACGCAATCATCACTGGGTCGACACTTTCATGCGGCAGCGCAGCATGGGAGCCGACTCCGTTGATGACAATATCGAATTCGCTACTAGAGGCCATGATCGGACCGTCACAGACGGCGAAGCTGCCGGCCGGAATACCGGGGAAATTATGCATCCCGAACACGGCATCTACTGGGCATTTTTCGAAGAGACCGTCCTCCATCATTTTTTTGGCGCCGGCACCGCCTTCTTCAGCGGGCTGGAAAATGAGGTGAACCGTACCATCAA
>JANLRI010000501.1:0-2744 GCA_031361565.1 Betaproteobacteria bacterium
ATGGCAAGCGACCCTTCGCCTTAAGGCCCTGGCTAGATACTCCAGAAGGTGCTCAACGTGACTTGATTCATCGCCACAATTTAGGTGTGCTGATGTTCTCTCGCCCCGAAGCCGTCGACGAACTCTCAGTCGCCATTCATGGTATGAACCTGGCCCGAGATCGTATGCAAAGGCGTCGCCTAGCCTATAGCGACATTTTGCTTCGCACCATCCAAGCTATCGATACGCCCATTTATGGCATCTGGGGACGGGAAGACATTCTGTACCGAGGGCGAGAGGAAGCACTTAGAACCCAGCTCTTAACAGCGCGCAACCTACAGTCGCTGCAATTCATTGATCATGCGGGCCACTGGGTACAGTACGAGGATTCGACCAGCGTCGACGCAGCTCTCCAAATAGCTCTAGGGAAGCACTCCTTTGACCAAGCTTTTTGATACACTCCTCACCCTTCTGCAACCCTCCTCCTCAGACTCCCAATGACCGCCCTACTCGCCTTTGTCATTGCCTATTTGATCAGCACCTTACTCATCGGCGTCTACGCGGGTACCCGTGTGAAAAGCTCTACAGACTTCGCCTTGGCCGGACGTAGCCTGCCCTTAATTATGGTGATCACGACCACGTTTGCAACCTGGTTCGGAGCCGAAACCGTGCTCGGGATTAGTGCGAAGTTCGTGAGTGGTGGCCTTGGAAGCGTCATTGAAGACCCGTTTGGGGCCTCCATGTGCCTCATTTTTGTAGGACTGTTCTTCGCGGGCAAGCTCTACAAAATGAATCTGCTCACGATCGGAGACTTCTACCGCCAACGCTACGGAAGGACCGTGGAAATCTTGTGCTCGGTGGCCATTATTTTGTCCTATCTAGGTTGGGTGGCGGCTCAGATCACCGCGCTGGGTTTAGTGTTCAGCATTGTGAGTCAGGGTGCGATCAGCCCAGAGCTAGGCATGGCGATTGGTACGGCGTCCATCCTCGTGTATGTGTTGTTTGGCGGCATGTTGGCGGTAGCCTGGACCGATTTTATTCAAATGATTACCTTGGTGATTGGCCTATCGATCATCGCCTACATGGCCAGTGAGGCCGCCGGTGGGGCCGGGAAGGTCCTCGCCCTGGCAAGCGATCGCGACTTGTTCAGGATGCTTCCCGAACCCAAGCTCAAAGACGTTATGTTCTTCATTGCCGCAGCGATCACCATGATGCTGGGATCGATTCCTCAGCAAGACGTTTTTCAAAGAGTCATGTCGGCTAAAAATGTGAAGACAGCACAGCGTGGGGCGGTCATTGGCGGGCTGTGCTATTTAGCTTTCGCGTTTGTGCCGATGTTTACGGTTCTATGTGCCGTCCTGGTGATGCCAGAGGAAACCAAACAGCTTCTGGCCAGCGATCCGCAAAAAGTTTTACCAACACTCATTTTGAAGACCATGCCTTTCGCGGCACAGGTCATTTTCTTTGGGGCACTGCTGTCAGCGATTCAATCCTGCGCCTCGGCCACCTTGCTGGCCCCGTCAACCAGTTTCATTGAAAACATTTACAAGAATATTAAACCCAAACTCAGCGACCGAGAAGAGTTGTTTGGGTTTCGTATCGCCTTAGTCGTGTTTACGGGGGCTGTTCTCAGCTACGCCATTGTGATGCGTGGCACCCCTATTTATGAGATGGTCTCGAGCGCTTATCAGGTGACCTTAGTCTCAGCGTTCATGCCGTTGACGTGCGGGCTCTATTGGAAACGTGCCACCGAAGTCGGTGCTCTCGCGTCCATCATTTTGGGCATCGGCACTTGGCTCATTGTTTTGCTCTCTCCCCTCGGTGCCCACCTGCCTGCGCCACTCGCGGGCTTAGTGATGGCCGCCGCCGGAATGTTGTCAGGATCGCTTTTGAGTCAGCGCAAAGATTTGATGCTCAAGGGCACGGCTGCACCATGATTCAATCCGTCTTAGCAATTAGTATCGGGGCGTCGCTGGGCGCAGTATTGCGCTGGCTGCTTGGCTTAACGCTTAACGCCGCATTTCCCTTGATCCCCCTGGGTACCCTCACTGCGAATCTGGTGGGTGGATACTTAATCGGCTTAGCGCTCGCCGTTTTCGCAGCCCATCCCACACTTTCCCCCGAACTGCGGCTTCTGATCATCACCGGATTCTTAGGTGGGCTGACCACCTTTTCAACCTTTTCTGCCGAGGTCACCTCACTTTTGCAGCAGGGCAAACTACTTTGGGCGGGTGGGGCAATTGCGGTTCACGTCATCGGATCACTGCTAATGACCTTTCTCGGCCTAGCGACGGGTCAGGCGCTCAAAAGCTAACGGAGCGATCCCTAAATCGCCACCATTTGGCGAACACTGTTGCTCTTCATTTGGGAGCCAAGGCCTGCTGCGATCACTTCACCGCGCTCCATCACCACATAATGATCGGCCAACTCTTCAGCAAAATCGTAGAACTGTTCAACCAGCAAAATGCCCATCGTGCCGCGCTTGGCCAACATGGTAATAACCCTGCCAATATCTTTTATGATCGAAGGCTGAATACCTTCGGTAGGTTCATCCAATACGAGAAGCTTTGGCTTCGCAAGTAAAGCGCGCGCGATGGCGAGCTGCTGCTGTTGCCCGCCCGACAAATCACCGCCACGGCGCTTGAGCATTTGCTTTAGGACTGGGAACAGCTCAAAAACCTCCGGATCAATGCCTGTTCGAGCTGGGAGATAGGCCAAGCCCATTCTCAGGTTCTCCTCCACGGTCAGCCGGCCAAAAATCTCGC
>JANLRI010000632.1:0-11901 GCA_031361565.1 Betaproteobacteria bacterium
CGTTGACCAAGCTTCGGGTCATTTGCCGGCTCATTGATTCCGGGTATCGACCTGGAAAAATTGTCCACATGTCCGTCGAGCATTTGGAGTCTCTCGCCCAGCAAGCTGTTGCAACGACAAAGAATAATGCCCCGAGGCTGGCTCATCATGAGGATTTGATGAGGCTTCTCATGCTCTGTAAAACCCATCAACTCGATGAACTACGGCGCACTCTCACTCAGTCTTCGCTGCGTATGTGTCTCGAAAGTTTTGTCAGCGAAATTGTTGCGCCTTTGACGGCCAAGGTAGGCGAAGCGTGGGCTCATGGCTCACTTGAAGTCTTTGAGGAGCATCTTTATACCGAGTCGATTCAGACGGTGCTGCGTAACGCCATCAGCAACATTCCAAGCTCAGGCTATGGCCCCAAGGTCCTCCTGACGACTTTTCCCATTGAACCCCATGGTCTTGGATTGCTCATGGCCGAGGCCATTTTGGCGCTGCACGGTGCGAAATGTTTTCCGCTAGGCATCCAGACGCCGATTCGGGATATTGTGCGCGCCACTCAAGTCCAAAATATTGATGCTGTGGCACTCTCGTTCTCGAGCTTCTTGAATCCCAATCAGGTGATTGGGGGTCTCTCCGAGCTTCGTCAACTATTGCCCCCCGAAGTTGAAGTATGGGCTGGCGGACTAGCTTCCGTTTTGCAGCGCAAGCCCCCAGAGGGTATCCGCGTCATCACCTCACTGGAGGATATCCCTCTCGCGCTCGAAACTTGGAAGTCTTCGCACTGAGGGCCGGTCTAACCAACAAACAGGCTCAGTACACCGGTATAGCCGTATAACTTATCACCGGCAATTTCGCCGTTCGCATAAAAACCAACCAAGGGGACATCACCTAGGTTATGACGAATCACCGCGAGCTCGGCACCGGGGGAACCAAACAGGTGAGCGCCTCGTCCAGTACAGGACACGTAATGGGCGCCGAGCATTTGCAGACCCTGCTCTTCCACTTCGTCGCGAAGTTCGGCACAAATACGAATCAAATCGACATGTGCCGCGTCAAAATCCCGCGTACAAAACACAATTTGATCGCCACGATTCACTTGCGCACCCAGGGCCAAAATTCTCTGCTCCGGATCGATGCCTACCACGTTACGGACCTGATAGTCGGCCATGCCGAAGCGACGCGTATTGGGACGACCTTGTTCAGTACTTTCACCAGGTAAGGACTTGCCAGCCTTTTGATGTTTTGAATCGAGCGCAGGACTAATTCCAATCAGAAGGCCCGAGCGCAGGCGAGCCGCCGGCAGGGCGCGCATCAAGGTTTGACCGTCACGCGAGTAGCGCAGGGACTCATCCACCCCAAGATCCGCCAACATGACATCGAGTGCCGGCTCTCCATCAAGCGCCTGTAAATAATTCGCGCTGCTCGCCGAGACGGTGTGCGCTGGCGCAAAAGGTCGACAGCCCTGAGTCACCCGTGACAGAATGCGGACTCGCGGTCCAAACATTACACCCGACATGCCGCCTTGCACCGTTTGGCTGGCCACATGGGTCTGAGAACCAATAGTGTTGCCCGAACTACTGGATACCCCACCAAACACTAAAGCCTGACTCGCCTTGCCTGCGAGCACTTCGAGACTTTCAATGAGATTGGCACTGCTTGGGTCGACATGTAAAAGAATCGCTGAGGCCTCATTCAAGGCAATTCCGCCGCGTTGAGCTGCACCCTTCAGGCCTGAAAACATGGCCCACTGAGACGATGGGAGTGAGGTGAGAAGAATGGCCAGCGCGGGCTCATCCACATACTCAGTCGCACCGGCACAGATTGAATGGCCCACTGAGCCAACCCACTGCACGCGAGGCAGACAGCGTCTAAGCTCCACCAAGATATGTGCCCAACGGGGTTCCATGGATGGGGTCACATAGGCAATACCGAGTAAGTAGGCGGGTGCTTGATCCTCTGAGTCCTCCAATTCCGTGACGCTAGGCGCCTCGTCAGCGCTGATCGACGTCATCAGTTCAGTCAAATCACCAAGCTGAGCAATCGCCATTTCGACCAACATTCGAAACTCGGGATGGGTCGCATGACCCATTCGAAAAACTGCTTGAGGTATCGACAGGGTAGTCATTGAGAAGCTCTCGTTTTTTTAGCGCTCGACTTGCCGGACACTTTTTTCGGCACGCTCTTGCTCGCCCGCTTGACCACACTTTTTGCCGGTTTCTGGGCGGATTTTAAACTTGCCCCCGACATCGCCGCCCGGGTCACTTGATTAAACTGACTCTGCAAAAATTCAAGCCAGGTCGAGGGTCCAAGAGCCGCGTCACCGGCTTTCAAGGTATGCGGAAGAGCACGGGCCTTAGGCCTCGTTTCAGACACGGGTGCTGGGTCTTCGGGCGCACCGGGAATACCTGAGGGCATCTTAGAAAAGTCATAATTAGGCATATTAAAAAGCGTCGAGGCGATAGCCTCGGGGCTTATCGTAGAGTTTTGCGACACCTCACCGCCTAGACCTGGGACAAAACCCTTGGTCACCCCTTTGAGGGTTTCAATCGTGGCCTTTTGTACCTCCAGCGCCTGAATTGAACTCTGAATCATGCCCAGGTTCATCACCAGCCACTGCTCAACGGCCTGAAGATCGACGATCCGTTTTTTAAGCTCTTCAACATCAATGGTTGGCATGAAAGCGGAAGGGGCATTCATTGCTCCCCAAGCTTTTTTCACGAAGCCCATGGTGTCCAAGACATTGCCGATATTCAGCGGGCCAAGACTTACGCCTTTCATTAATCCCATTCCGGGCATTGTCATTTTAGTCGCCATAACCGTGTCTCCCGTTGGATCCTGACCCAACACTTGTCTTAGTAGCTCCTGTAACGATAGCACTATTTGAACTACGACTGGCGCTTTTCCCTGATCGCCAGGTCACCCTCGCGAATATCTGCTCCGGTGAGGCCCATGATCTCCGGTGCGACGCAGCGCCAATGGCTGAGCCAACGGGTGCGTAACCCGCTAGTCGAGCGCGCCCGATCTCCTTCATTTCGTAATTTGTACAAACGTCGGCAATCGGCAATTTTGGCCAAGGCTTACACTGCTTCATAATTTCGAAGACACGCGAGATTCGCCCGTCGCAATATCGGATGGCGCGTGCGCGCAATGAGATGGAGACTGATCTGAAGCTATGAGTGATATTGAAACCCTAAGTAGAGTTTTGTCGACCAACAAAACCATTGCCGTGGTCGGCTTATCGGCGGATTGGTATCGACCCAGCTATTTCGCAGCCAAGTATATGCAAGAGCATGGATACCGAATCGTGCCAGTCAACCCCAAGTATTCTGAAATTCTGGGTGAGAAGTGTTATGCCAACCTAAGAGACGCTGCTGCCGGCTGTGGTGCCAAGATCGACATCGTCGATTGCTTTCGCAAAAGCCCCGACATCGAACCGCTTGCAAAAGACGCCATTGCCATTGGCGCCTCCTGCCTTTGGCAGCAACTCGGCGTGGTCAATGCGCAAGCCGACTCCCTAGCCCGCGCCGCGGGCCTCGACAGCATCATGGATCGCTGCGTAAAAATTGAACACGGCCGCCTCTTTGGAGGCTTAGGCTGGGCCGGTGTGAATACCGGCGTCATCTCTGCGAAGCGCCCGCGTCACCTGCCCTACTAGAGAAAAATATTGGAGCCCCCTATGGCCGAAAAGCCCTCGCCAGATCGCCAGTTTGGCATCGAAACCTTGTGTTTACACGCGGGTCAAATTCCTGACGCGGTCACCGGTTCGCGAGCCTTGCCAATTTATCAAACCACCTCGTACGTGTTTGACTCTGCCGAGCACGCTGCGAGCCTGTTTAATCTACAAACCTTTGGTAACGTTTACTCGCGCTTAAGCAACCCCACGGTCGCGGTGCTCGAGGAGCGAATTGCGGCACTTGAAGGCGGACGTGCGGCCATCGCCACGTCGAGCGGTATGGCTGCCGAAATGGTCGCCATGCTCACCTTGCTACGTCAGGGCGACCATATCGTGGCCGCCAACACCTTATATGGCGGAACCTATGCGCAGTTCTCGGTAACTTTCAAGCAGTTCGGCATTTCTTGCACCTTCGTCGATCCGGATGAACCGCTCAATTTCAAAGCCGCGTTGCAGCCCAATACCAAGGTTATTTTTGCCGAAACGATTGCTAACCCGAGGCTTAATGTCCTGGATATTGCCGCTGTCGCTGCCATTGCCCATGCACATGGCATTCCCTTGGTCATCGACAACACTCTGGCCTCACCTTACCTGTGTCGACCCATAGAACATGGCGCGGATATTGTCGTGCACTCGGTGACCAAGTATCTCGGCGGACACGGCACGACCATGGGTGGCGTGGTCGTGGAGTCTGGAACTTTCCCCTGGGACAATGGCAAGTTCCCACAGATGACCGAGCCCTCAGAGGGCTATCACGGGGTGCGCTTTTACGAGACCTTCGGCGACTTCGGATTCACCATGAAAGCCCGCATGGAAACCGCGCGCACTCTCGGACCCACCCTAGCACCGATGAGCGCGTGGATGCTTTTACAAGGTATTGAAACTCTCGCCGTACGCATGGATCGTCACGTCTTGAATGCGCAGCGCGTTGCCGAATTCCTATTAGCGCACCCCGCCATTGCCTGGGTGAACTATCCTGGGCTAGCGAGCAGCCCGTTCAGAGCGCTTGCAGAACGTTACATGCCCAAGGGCTGCGGGGGCATTGTGTCCTTTGGCATTAAGCCGGGCAGAGACGCTCAAGGCCATTCATTAAGTGCGCAACGCACTGGTGAAAAATTCATCGAGGCCGCCACCTTCATGAGCCACTTGGCGAATGTCGGCGATGCCAAAACACTGATGATTCATCCCGGCTCCACCACTCATCGGCAACTTTCGGAAGAAGAGCAAATTAAAGCGGGCGTCAGTCCCGATATGATTAGATTATCGGTCGGCCTAGAGAGTATCGACGATCTACTCTGGGATCTCAGCCAAGCCCTGGACAAAGCACAATTCTCTTGACTCGGCCCGTATTGATCGTCATCCCGCCAACCCGTCCTAGTGTGCTGGCCCTTCACACTCGAGGACGTAAGTTTTGTAACAGAGGCAACGGACGGTAAATCCTCTGGAAGTTAAGGGTCCTTGGCGAGACTATCTGCTCACACACTTAACAAGGAGTTGTGATGATTGATGCTTCCAGAACAATCTTAGCCCGTCGCCTAGTTGTTCTCACCACCACCGCAGGGCTTTTTCTTGCGGCCTCAAGCTTCGCGCAGACTAGTCCAGCCCCTGCGGCGCCCGCTGCACCCTCAGCACAGTCCGCGCCAGTCGGCCCCACTGGCGCCCCGCCAAGCGGACATGGAATGCGTCATGGCCAAAGAGGCGAGCGGGGTGCACACCATTTCAAACAAATGGATAGCGATGGCGATGGTGCTATTAGCCGCGCAGAATTCGACGCCGCCGGACAAAAGATGAACGAACGACGGGCAAAATTTTTTGAGATGGCTGACACCAACAAAGATGGCAAGTTGAGTCGCGACGAAATGAAAGCCTTCCGGCAAAGCCATCGTCGCGGCGGTCATGGCGGACAAGCGCAACCTGGGCAGCCGAGCGGCGTTGCGCCTAAGTAGTGTCTAAGGTGCACTTAAATATGTAAGTCGAGTCTAATTTTGAGTGAATGATCTAGTTTTTAGTGTCTCCTCCGGGTCTCCACCCGTTCCAACGCCTCAGGTGCGAGCCTGAGGCGTTTTTTTGCGTGTTAGCATCTCGCGATGTCATTTGCGCCGCCTTACTCACACCCTGCCTCCTCGAACACTTCGGCGGCTTGCGCTTGTCCGACATGACCGCCTTTCAAGACCTCGCCCATTTCATCGAACAAGCTCTGCTAAAGCTAGGGCTTAGTGCTAGCGATTCCGCGACCGTGGCACACTTGATGGCCTCCGCCGATCTGCAAGGCTCAGATGGTCACGGTGTGATGCGCTTACCGCAATATGCGCGCCGCATCTTAAATGGCGGCATCAATGTTCAAGGCAAACCAAGGATCGTAGAAGAGCGTGCCGCCATGGCTCTGATTGATGGCGACAACGCCATGGGCCACGTCGTCATGTCGCTAGCGGCGGAGACTGCGGTGGCCAAGGCCAAACAGTGCGGCATGGCCTGGGTGGGCTCGCGCTTCAGCAATCATGCAGGCCCAGCATCGCTCTATGCCCGGATGGCCCTGCCGCACAATATGATCGGCCTGTATTTTGCCGTGGGTAATGCCAATCACCTGCCGCCTTGGGGTGGGCTTGATATGTTGCTATCCACCAACCCTATCGCTGTGGCGATCCCCGCACTAAACGAAGCTCCGATTGTGCTTGACATGGCGACGACGGTCGCGGCCTACGGCAAGGTGAAGGCTAAGGCACAACGCGGCGAGATGATGCCGGAGGGCTGGATGATGGATCGGCAAGGTCAGCCTTTGCTTGACCCCAAGCGCGCCGACGAAGGATTCCTAATGCCTATTGGTGGTTATAAAGGCTACGGCTTAGCTCTCATCGTCGGACTCCTGGCCGGCACTTTAAATGGCGCGGCCATGGGCAAGGCCGTCATTGATTTCAATCACGATGAGAAAACCATCACCAATACTGGCCAGGCGATTGCCATGATCGATCTCTCGGCTTTCGGCGCGGTCGATCATTTCAAACAAAGGGTTGATGCGCTCGTGGGCGAGTTGCGAGCCAGCGAACGCATACCCGGCGTGGATCAGATTTGGTTGCCTGGCGAACAGAGTGAACAAAAACGCCAACGCTATGCCAAAGAGGGCATCCCGGTCGCACCAGCGCTCCGCGCACAGCTCGATCAACTGGCGCGGCAGCTCGGTATCTCGCCGCTTCAGCAGTAGTTCGGTCCGGAGAATTCAAATGAACACAAACAATACACAGGTATTCGCTACAAGAAGCGGCCGACGGCCCAGCAAAAATTTATGGGTGAGCAGCCTCGTCGCAGCCCTCGTTATCACCTTGATGGCAACGCTTGCAACAGCACTTCACGGCCTCGCGCAAGCTCAATCCAACTATCCGACCAGACCCATCAAGATGATTGTGCCTCTGGCGGCGGGCAGTGCTGTAGACAACGCGGCACGCATCGTAGCGGCAAAGATGTCGCAAGGCTTAGGACAGAGCATCGTCATTGAGAACCAAGTCGGAGCCTCGGGGCAAATTGGTGCGGAAAATGTGGCCAAGGCTGCGCCGGATGGCTACACCATCGGCGGCTTCAACGACAGCATCATGACCATGTTGCCGCAGATCAAGCCTAATTTGCCATGGGATATCTTGCGCGACTTTGCACCGATCTCCCTGGTGGCAACCGTGGAGTGGGGTCTCGTGGCAAACAACGACGTTCCCTACAAAAGCGCGGCAGGACTCATCGCTGCTGCGACTAAGGCGCCAGGCCAACTTAACTACGGTTCAGGCGGAAGCGGCAGCCCACAACATATTGCAATGGCCTTGTTTGCATCCCAGGCCAATCTCAACATGACTCATGTCCCCTACAAAGGCGCGACTCAGGCTGCAGTCGGCGTGGCCGGGGGTGAAGTACCCGTTGCTTTCCAAGGGCTAGCTACAGTCGCCACCTTAGTGCGCGGCGGCAAACTTAAACTGCTTGGAGTCACCACCAAAGAACGGCTCGCTCAGTTTCCGGACGTGCCTACCGTCAGTGAGTCTGGGCTTCCAGGCTTTGAGTTCAACTCTTGGTTTGCCATGCTGGCCCCGGCGGGAACATCGACCGACATCATCAATCGCCTCAACGCCGAAATGCGTAAAGCCTTGGCCGACTCGGAAGTCCGAGAAAAACTCATTGGCCTTGGCCTGAGCCCGCGAGGAAGTAGCCCGCAAGAGCTCGGGAACGCCACCCGCGACCAGCTAGCGAAATATGCTCGTCTGTTCAAGCAAGCGGGCATTAGGGCCGATTAAGCGTATTAAGCTTTAACCACTCCACGTTGAATTTGATCAAGCTCAATGGATTCAAACAGGGCTTTGAAATTACCCTCTCCAAAGCCCTCATCGCCTTTACGTTGAATCACTTCAAAGAACACCGGGCCAATCACCGTTTTCGTGAAGATTTGTAGCAGTCGGCCACCGTCAGCCGTGGGTGCGCCGTCCATTAAAATACCGTTTTTTTGCAAACGCGCCACATCCTCTCCGTGCCCCGGCAGGCGCTTGTCGACCAGTTGGTAGTAGGTAGCAGGCGTCTCTAAAAACTCCACGCCGCGCAGTTTGAGCGCTTCAATGGTCGCGTAAATATCTTTTGATGCCAAAGCAATATGCTGAATGCCTTCGCCGTGATACTGCACGAGATACTCGTGAATCTGCCCGGCATTTTCTGTACCTTCTTCGTTAATCGGTATTCTTATTTTTCCGCATGGGCTGGTCATCGCCTTGCTCTTTACGCCGGTCACCTGACCCTCAATGTCAAAGTAGCGCACCTCACGAAAATTAAACAGTCTTTCGTAAAAATCAGCCCACTCGGACATTCGCCCGCGATGTACATTGTGGGTAAGGTGATCCACTGCAATTAAGCCGCAACCTTCTGGTTGAATGTCGCCCGCAATTTCTTTTGAAGAAAGGCCGCTCTCGCCTCGATTGATGGGCTCAAAATCCACGTCATAGATAGAGATGTCGCCGATACTGCCCGCTTGCTTGTCGTCCTTGCCGCGCCAACGGTCGACGAGATAGAGCAGCGAGTCACCGATACCTTTGATGGCCGGTATGTTGAGCTCCATCGGACCGCTCTTGGCGTCATAGCCCCAGGCTCCCAACTGAATGGCGCGCTGATAGGCGGCTGCCGCATCTTTCACGCGAATCGCGATCGCGCAAATCGAAGGACCATGAAGGCGAGCAAAACGCTGGGCAAAGGAGTCCGGCTCGGCATTCACAATGAAGTTGATGCCGCCCTGGCGATATAAGACCACGTCCTTGTGGCGATGGCGGGCGATTGCCTTAAAGCCGAGCTGTTCAAATAGCTTACGTAAAGCAAAGGGATCCGGTGCTGTGTATTCAATAAACTCGAAGCCATCGGTACCCATAGGATTTTCCCAGGTTTGAAACATATTTCGGCCCTTAATTTGATAGATTGCTTGAACGGAACGGCGACTTCCAGTGTAGTCGGTGTTGCTCGGCGATTTATTGCAAACTTTCTGGATAGATGTCATTTTATGGCATATACTTTCAACATTGTATAAAAAATTAGAATTTTCATGCAAGAAATAGACAAAACAGACATTACCCTCCTGAACACCCTTCAAATTGAAGGCCGAATTAGCAACCAAGATCTTGCGGATCGCATTGGCTTATCGCCCTCTGCCTGCCTGCGCCGGGTTAAGCGGCTAGAAGACGAGGGATTCATTAAAGGCTATGCCGCCGTACTGAACTCTGAAAAGTTGGGTGTGGGTTTGTTGGCCTACGTCAATGTCAAGCTTGAGAAGCGCGCCGTTGCACGCGGCGGCCGATTTGCTTTTGACGACTTCAAAGATGCCGTTCAAACTTGGCCCGAGGTGGTCGCGTGCTTTTCAATGACCGGTGACGCCGACTACCTGATGCGGGTACAAGTGAGAGACCTCAACCATTTCTCGCGCTTCGTGATGGACAAGCTCTTAAAGTATCCCGGTGTGCTGGACGTGCGCTCGGGCTTCGCGCTCGAAAGGATCAAGGATACGGTCGCCGTTCCACTTTAAACGGCGGTAAGCGCCTGCAAGAAAAGCTTAGGTTCGAGCGGCTTGTGTAGGACTTTGATGTTTTGGTCCCGGAGCTGTTGCCAAGGTAGTGAGCCGGTTTCTCCCGTCACAAGCCAGCGATGGGCATGGGGCTGAACTTTCAATAGGGCGCCTAACACTTCTAATCCCGTCTCTGAAGCTTTGAGTCGATAGTCAGAAAGTAAAACATCAAATTTTCGTTCTTTCGCGAGAACAAGTGCCTCATGAGCGTTGCTCGCGACGCTCACTTCACAGCCCCACTCTTCTAGAAGGCCGCGCGTACTCTCCCGGACGATTAACTCGTTATCGACGACCAAGACTCGCATGCCAAGACTAGCGTGAACAGGGCTTTCGGTGGGAGCTAGGACGCGGGCCGATAGGCCATGCTCAACCGCGCCCAAATTCAATCGGAAAAAGGTGCCCGAGCAGCGCTTTGATTCAATGCCCAACCCAATCCCCAAAAGATCGCAAAGCCGTTTGACAATGGCCAGTCCTAGCCCAAGACCCTTGGTACGATCACGTTCAACATTGCCGCATTGGTAAAACTCCTCAAACACCCGAGGTAGATCCTCGGCATCGATGCCCATGCCGGTATCCCTGACCTCCAGAAATACCCTGCGCTCGTGTTCACATATTTGCAAACAAATGGACCCGTCTGCGGTGTACTTCAGGGCATTGTCCAATAAGTTTCGTACGATTTGTAGCAGCAAGCGAGGGTCAGAAGTCACACAACACCGCTCAGGAATATTCCAATGCAAGGTCAAGTTTTTTTCATTGCAGCGCGCCTGAATTTCTTGTCGAACCGTGCCCAGCATAGCTTCAAGCGCAAAGTACTCAAGCACCGGCATAACCAGATTAGCGTCGAGCTTCGACACATCTAACAGTGCATCTAATAGAGGCGCCAGTGACTTTCCGATGCAGTCTTGAATGGCCTCGGCCAATTGCTGTGACCTGTCCGGGAGAGTTTGCAAAGAAAGGCTGGCACTGTACAACGATAGAGCATGCAAAGGCTGGCGCAGATCATGACTTGCCGCCGCAAGAAATCGAGTCTTGGCTTGGTTCGCAGCCAAAGCCGACTCACGTTGTTGATTGAGCTCCACATTGATGTTTTTCAACTGGATGACCAATTTTCGGTTGATGAGGTTGGCGCTGAAGGCGTTTCGAATCCACCGCTCAGAGTCACTACATGTCGCTAACAGCACCCAGAACAAGGCGGCAATTGCCGCCGCAAACACAAGATGCAGGCTTGCACGGGCTTGTGGATCAAGCCCCCCCAGCCCAGTCTCTGGATGTACTTGCCCGAACAAAACCCAAGCCATCAACAGTTGCAAAAACAGCGGCACGCCGTAGGCGACGAAGGCCCATCGACTCGATGCGCAGGTAGCCACCGCACCGGCCGCCAGTCCTACCAACAGCGTCGTAACGGCGGCATGCTGGAGAGGGTCAGCACCTGGAAAACCGAGCCAACAAAACGCACCGGTCGATACGCCGATGGCAAAGTTGATCAGCAACATTCGTCGAAAGAGGTGCGTCGCGCGGCATGGTGTTGCAGGTTGTTTTGAATAGCGCTGGCTATATCTCCAGCGGCCCACCATCAAGGCAGCGACCAAGGTCCATAGCAACCAGCCAAACAGCTCAAAGTTAGATCTTGGCAGCAGCCAGGCGATGACCCCGGACACCGCCAGCACAGGGATTAAAACGCGCCGCGCCTGCAAGGCCAGTGATCGCAATTGGAAACGCTCAAAATTTTCGTCCAGATGGGACTGCGATGCATCGGAATCATCCGAGCAGAACTCAGGTATTACTCGAAGCCACGGCAGTTTCTGCAATAGATCAGACATCAATGGCTCGCCGCAAATCGTCTAAGAGGACGGAAGATTGCACCGATTTTTCTACGAAGCCATGCGCCCCCATAGCTCTGGCGCGTTCGGTCATCGCCTCCTTTCGATTTGCGCTCATCAAGATGACCCTCGCTTTCGGAAAGCGGGCAATCATGGCTTGCAGGCACGCCCAACCATCCAGTTCGGCGGGCCTGACCGAACCATCGCTGCCCAAGACGGATACCCGCCCAATCAAGTGGAAGTCGAGCAGCACAAAATCAACTTGTTCGTCGTATTCGAGCAGAGCAGGCTCGCAACGGCTGAAGCAAAGAATCTCCAATCTCGGATACATATCGTTCAACAACCCGGCCCGCGAG
>JANLRI010000640.1:0-6656 GCA_031361565.1 Betaproteobacteria bacterium
CAAACCGATTCGCCTCATCGTACCTTTCCCACCCGGCGGTGGCACCGACGCTTTCGCTCGCCCCTTGTCCAAATTACTGTCGGCGGCGCTTGGTCAATCGGTCGTCATCGACAACCGCGGCGGTGCCGGGGGTACCTTGGGCGCCGAGATCGTTGCTAAGTCGGCGGGCGATGGCTACACCTTCTTGATGGGCGCCGTGCATCACACCATTGCGGTCAGTATGTATCCCAGGCTCGCGTACGACATCGTCAAGGACCTCACACCGGTGGCCACAGTATCCTTTGTGCCAAACGTCGTCGTCGTGAATCCGCAACGCATGAACGTCAAAACCATTGCCGATTTCGGTCAGGCGGTAAAGGCCAGCCCTGGTAAATATAACTATGGCTCGGCCGGTAACGGTACAACACATCATCTGACGGTTGAGTTGTACAAAACCATGACCAAAACCTTCATGACCCATATCCCGTATCGAGGCGCAGGTCCAGCGCTTCAGGACTTGCTGGCCGGCCAGGTCGATTTCATGTTCGACGGTTTAGGAAGTTCGATCCAGCATATTCGTGGTGGCAAGCTCACCGCTCTAGCGGTGACCAGTGCCAAGCGCTCACCGGCTTTACCGAATGTCCCGACGCTCGCCGAGGCCGGTATCAAAGGCTACGATGCAATGACTTGGTATGCGATCTGGGCGCCAGCCACCACACCGGCCGATATCGTCAACCGAATGAACGCCGAAATCATGAAGGCGCTCAATTCGAAAGAGTTGAAAGATGCCTGGGCCAATATGGGTGCCGACCCTGGTGTCGGTACACCAGACGTCATGGCGAAGCTAGTGGATAGTGAAATCAAGAAATGGGCCAAGGTTGTTAAGGACTCCGGTGCCAAGCTAGATTAGCAAGGATTTCCTCATTGTGCTCACCTAGCAAAGGGGCCGATTTCCGGTACTCGATGGGCGTCGCAGAAAACTTCATGGGTGAAGCAATTATCGGTGCGGATCCCGCCAAAGGATGAGCGAGCTGCTGAAGCGTCCCGCGTGCTTTGGTTTGCTCCTCCTCGAAAGCTTCGGCAATGGTATTGATCGGCCCGTTCGCGACACCTGCGGCTTCGAGTACTTCTGACCACTTTTTGGTGCTTTGTTGAGCAAAGATCGTGGCCAGGAGAGGTTCTAGCGCGTCGCGATTTTTCACCCGGTCCGAGTTTTTTACGAAGCGCGGATCGTCTGCAAGCTCGGCACAGTGCGCCGCGCCGCAAAATTTCCTGAACAAATTGTCATTGCCGCAGGCGAGAATGATGTACCCGTCGGCTGTCTTAAAGACTTGGTAGGGAACAATGGTGGGGTGCGTGTTACCAATACGCTCAGGAGCGTCCCCTGTGGTCAAATAACTCATACCGATAATAGAGCTAAGGGCCATTGCTGAATCAAGCAAGGCCACATCGATATGCTGCCCAACACGGGATTTTTCGCGATGGGTCAGTGCGGCGCAAATGGCGACGCTGGCATACATCCCGGTCAAGATATCGATGATAGGTACTCCAAAACGCATCGGGCCACCACCTGCTTCATCATCGGGCTTGCCCGTGATGCTCATAAGTCCGCTCATGCCTTGCACCATAAAGTCGTAACCCGGACGCTCTTTGGCCGGGCCGGTTTGCCCAAACCCCGTGACCGAGCAATACACGATGCTGGGGTTCACTGCCTTGATATGTTCATAACCTAGACCGTAGCGCTCCAGATCTCCCACTTTGTAGTTTTCAATGAGCACATCGCAACTCGCGGCTAAGGCTCGCACGATCTCTTGACCCTTAGGGTCGGCGAGATCGACCGTGACTGATTTTTTACCACGATTGGCCGCGAGAAAGTATGCAGCCTCTGAGGTTTCACGGCCGTCTTTGTCCCGCAGGTAAGGCGGGCCAAATGCGCGCGAGTCGTCTCCCTTGCCGGGGCGCTCGACTTTGATCACCTCCGCGCCAAGGTCGGCCAAGTTCTGGCCAGCCCATGGGCCCGCTAGTACGCGGCTAAGATCGAGAACTTTAATATGTGAAAGAGGGCCCGCCATAAGTATCCGTAAAGTAAGTTGCAAATTGAAATAGTCGTGGTTCAGCGCAAAGTGGCGCTCGACCCGCGCGAGTTCATCAAAGTTCGCGTCAAGGGTAGCGGCAGACGAGATTAGGGTAAAAAAGGAATGATCACAAAGGCATGGTCACAAAGGCTTGATCATTCTCTGAATAATTTGCCAGTGTTTTTTCTCTACAGGAGTAATCGATAAACGGCTACCGCGCTGGAGCAGAATCATATCGCTTAGTTCAGGGATCAAGCGCAAGGAGGTCAATGAAATGGGCTGACAAGCCTTGATGGCTTGGACATCCACCAACTGCCAACGCGGAACTTCGCGAGTTGATTTCGCATCAAAATACTTTGACTTCGAGTCGAACTGCGTGTCGTCCGGATACGGCAAAGACGCGATTTCGGCAAGACCGTAAATGCCAGGTACTTCGCAGCTAGAGTGATAGAACAAAACGCCATCACCTCGGCGCATTTGATCGCGCATGAAATTACGGGCTTGGTAGTTGCGAACACCGACCCAGGGCACGGTGCTTTTCGGAGCGCGCAGGGCATCAACTATCGAGCACTCTTCCGGCTCGGATTTCATCAACCAATACATGAGGTTCGCGTAAGAACGTGAACGATGATGACCGATAAAAAGGTAGTACCCCGCAGATGCCGTAGGGCTAGCATCCTGAACCCGAGTTCAGAGCGGCCACAGTTGGCTTCGCATCAGGTTCGTCCGCAAAGGGACGATCACAACAGCAAAACACAAACCACGACCTAGGATGCAAAAGCATTGGTTCAAGGAATATATAGCCCACTCGAACACCGCAGGGATGTATGTATTGTAATCCAATGAATCGTGAGCACAAGTACACCCGACTAATGGCGGGAAAATAAATATGTGGTCGCAAAAAATGTGCACCCAACTTGAAGATGTGTGCAATTAAAAATGCGTGGGCGAATTGATTGTGCGCAGGCAAGAGTTAATGCGCAGTCTAGCGCTCATGCGCGGGCGAAGCCTAGAACAAACTATCTTGTTTGCGAATAGCTTGATCGACGTCTTCCGAGATCTTGCGCAGCTTGTCTGCACTCTTGGCCGAACGCAAGGTTGCGCTCGCGTTGGACGGGTCTGAAAGCTCGTGTGCAAGCTGTAGGGCCACCATCACAGCGATACGATCTTGACCCGATACTTTTCCGGAATCACGGATCGTTCGCATGCGACTATCGACCAACTGGGCGGCCCCCGCTAGACGAGCCTTATCCTCTGCCGAAACGGCTAACTTGTAATCCCGATCCAGGATTTTGACGGTGATTTGTTCCATCAGCGCGTTGCTCCTTAATCGATTATTCAAGCGATTTGTGTGCGCTGTCAACAGCAGATTTATTCATATTTCGGTTTTCACTCGCATCACCTTCTGGCAATCGCGACAAGGCGGCGGCGACACGGGCGCGCGCTTCCTTCATGTTACCTTTGAGCGCGAGCAGTTCCGCTTGCAAGCTTTTAATCTGATTACTCAAGTGCAAGTTTTGCTCGGCCAAGCGCGACGAACCTTTGATCAAGGTGTCCACTTTTGATGCTAACTGATCGATTTCTTCATCCATGGCTATCCAGGGCAAAAAGAGCCTAAAATCAAGGGGTTGAGGCGTATTTATACACCACTTTGTTAAAATTGACTAACGCTTGACCTGTGGTTTTCACCGCTTTAATTGATCGACCCTTGGTCGCCTCTCGCCAAATCATGAAAGTAGATCGGATTTTGCCCATTTTATTTGCACGCTGCTCCTACCTCTCGGTCTGTTTCTTGGCGTTCGTTCTCGCGCTACCCGCGCCTCAAAACGTTATCGCCGCAGGCCCCTCTTTGTCGCCGTCGACAGACCATGTGCGGGTGGATTTGATCAGCCCCAGCGAATCCGCCCAGCCAGGCAAGAAGGTGTGGATTGGTCTAAGAATGCGTCATGACCCGCTTTGGCACACCTACTGGAAAAATCCTGGTGATTCGGGCATGCCCACCCAATTCGAGCTTACCTTGCCCGTCTCGGTCAAGAGCGGCCCGATTCATTGGCCTAAGCCGCACAGAGTCTTTATTCCACCACTGGCTAATTATGGCTATGAAGATGAAGTGGTCTTATCCCGTGAGCTGGAGATCCCGAGCAATTTTTCGGGCGATATGCTCGACATCCAAGCCAAGGTGACCTGGCTAGTTTGTAAACAGGTATGCATTCCCGGTGAGGCTGCGGTGAGGTTGGACTTACCAGTGCGATCGGCCGTGCCCCTAGCTTCCGTCCATCAGGCTTTGTTCGAGAAGAACTGGGCGCTTGAACCAAAGATCGAATTGCCCGTGCAAGCATTTGCGGCGGGGGATAAGTTATCCCTAGTCCTTCCCGACACCATCAAGAACGCTAAGCGTGTTGAGTTTTTCGCGGCCAGTGAAGAGACGATTATTCACTCTGCACCGCAGCCACTTTTTAAATTGAAGGATGGTCGTTATCGACTCGAGCTTGCTTTGGCGACCGAGAAGAAAACAGATTTCAGCCAAGCTCCAGAACGCGCTGCGGGGGTTGTGGATGTGGATGGGATGTTCTTTGTAGTCCACCCTTCAGCCGTTGAATTGGCGAACGACGGCGCCACCGAGGCGGGTGCGCTGGTCGCGACTTTAGCGGGTGCACCCGCAAGTTCCGCCTCTGACAAACTCAGTCCCGCCGAGGCTTTGCGCCTTGCCACAAAGAGTGAGAGTTCGTCGGGCGGAGAAACGTCCAAAGGCTCGGAGCCCGATCCGGCAAAAAAAAGCAGCGCAGCGCTGGTCACGCCCGGCTTGGAAGGTTCTCCTGGTCTTTGGCTCAGCCTGGGGGGGGCGCTTCTTGGAGGGATGCTTCTTAACCTCATGCCCTGCGTCTTTCCGGTGATTGGGCTGAAGCTCATGAGCTTTGCTGGGCATGGCGGAAGTGGTTCAGCCCTGGCTCCTGCCAATCGCCGACGGCTTCGGCGTGAGACCCTTGCGTTTGCCAGCGGCGTCGTAGTGTCGTTTTTGCTTCTAGGCGGGGGGATGCTTTTTTTGCGCTCGGCCGGTGAAGCTGTGGGTTGGGGTTTTCAACTGCAATCATCTTTGTTTGTGGGCGCGATGGTGTTGTTGTTTGTAGCCTTGGCGTTGAACTTTGCGGGCCTGTTTGAAGTCGGGCTTGGTTTAACTCAACTCGGAAATCTCGATGCCCCGAAAACCAATCCAGCCAGCTCCGGTCCTCGGACGCCTCACCCCGGTCAGGCATTCATATCAGGAATGCTGGCCGTGTTGGTGGCAACGCCGTGCACCGCTCCTTTTATGGGTTCGGCCCTAGGCTTCTCCCTGGCTCAGCCCGCGAGCGAAGCCTTGCTGGTGTTTGGCTTTTTAGGTTTGGGAATGGCCTTGCCTTACTTGCTGCTCGCTGCTTTCCCTGCCTGGCTGAAACGTCTACCGAAGCCCGGTCGGTGGATGGAAAGTTTCAAGCAATTTCTGGCATTTCCAATGTTTGCCACGGCTGTTTGGCTGCTTTGGGTATTTGGTCTGCAGACTTCGCCAGAAGCCCTCATGCACTTGGCCTTAGGTGCAGTCGGCCTAGCTTTTTCCCTTTGGCTTTATGGTCGCTTTTTTCAAGGCGCTGAGCGCCTGCATCTGTCTTCGGGTAAAGGCCTGTTTGCCTTGGTCTTGGCGCTGATGGGCGCGCTAGGGGCGGTCTCCGGCTTGATTCAAGGCAGTCAGGCTGAACCTGCGAAGGCCGTGCTTGCGACCCACGCCACTTGGCAGCCTTGGTCGGCGCAGGCCGTTAAGGAGGGGTTGGCCCAAGGTCGCCCAGTCTTTGTCGACTTTACCGCCGCCTGGTGCGTAAGTTGCCAGGCGAACAAGAAACTAGTCCTTGAAACCGAGGCCGTCCAACAAGCTTTTGCAAGCCTCAAGACTTTGCAACTGAAAGCCGACTGGACCAAGCAAGACCCACTCATCACGACGGAGCTCAATCGTCATGGCCGCAGTGGGGTGCCGCTCTACTTGGTATTCGTGCCGGGCCAAGCGCGGCCGACGATACTGCCCGAGTTGCTCACACAGGCGCAAGTGTTGTCAGCCTTAGGCTTGCCCGCACGTTAGAGGGTTTAGTAAAATCGTTGTTCATTCGATAGATTGGGGAGACAAAATGAAAAGACTTTTCAAATCCATGACCGCACTTTTTTTGAGTGCGGCGACGGGTGCATTATTGAGCCTTCCTGCTCTGGCCACGACAACTCCTGGAGAGCTTGCTCCGCCATTACAGTTGCGTGATACCCATGGCAAGAGTGTCAACCTGAGCGATTTTCGCGGCAAGACCGTTGTGGTCGAATGGTTCAACCCCAATTGCCCCTTTGTGCAAAAGCATTATGGCTCGAGCAACATGCAAAGCCTACAAAACAAATATGCCCGTCAAGGAGTGGCTTGGTTGATCGTCAATTCGACCAACCCATCCCATCAAGACTATCTCGAGCCGAACCAATTGTCAGAGCGCTTTGCTCAACTCAAAGGCCATGCGAGCGCGCTGCTCATGGATGCCGATGGTAAAGCTGGACTCGCGTGGGGCGCCAAGACTACACCTCATATGTTCATAGTGGACC
>JANLRI010000505.1:0-2086 GCA_031361565.1 Betaproteobacteria bacterium
CCTCTTTCAGCTCGTAATGATTGGTTTAAAGCATCCCGAAATTCGCTACGAAACGATGTACGGCATGTCCGATAACATTCGGGGGTGGTGGGACAACCGCCGTGCACAGGAATTGGGTTATGTACCCAAGCATGCCAGTGAAGCCTTCGCCGCTAAAGTCTTGGCGAAGACCGAGCCAGCGGACCCTATCGCTGACAAATATCAGGGTGGGGCGTTTTGTGCCCAGGAGTACGCTTCTAAGCGAGCCAGCTAAAGGCGTGGGTAAAGCGACTTGATTAAAAGGCTTGATTAAAAGGCTTGGATGAAGCGGCCCAGATAAAATGGCCAGGATAGGATCAGTGAGGAACGCTTGTGACGCAAACTAAAGTTGGTGTAATTGGCCTGGGGGCGATGGGCCTAGGCATGGCCGCTAGTCTGCGAAGTGCCGGATATTCGGTCCATGTATGTGACGCACGGGCCGAGGTTGCCGAGCGCTTTGCAAAAGACGGGGGCGAGGCTTTTGCAAGCCCTGCGGTCCTTGCAGAGCATTGTGATGTGATCATATCGGTGGTGGTCAACGCGGCTCAAACCGAAAACGTATTGTTCGGTGACCACGGTTGCGCCAAAAATATGCGAGCAGGTAGCGTATTTGTCATGTGCTCGACGGTGGACCCTAATTGGTCTGTGCGCATGGAAGAGCGGCTCGAGGCCTTTGGCCTACTGTATCTGGATGCCCCAATTTCGGGAGGTGCCGCCAAGGCCGCGAGCGGGCAAATGACGATGATGACGGCCGGCAAGCCCGCCGCTTACAAACTTGCCGAGCCGTTTCTCAATGCGATGGCCGCGAAAGTGTACAAACTTGGTGATAGCGCTGGCGCCGGAAGTAAGGTCAAGATTATTAATCAATTACTTGCGGGCGTGCATATCGCAGCCGCCGCCGAGGCGATGGCTCTGGGTCTACGAGAAGGCGTTGATGCCGAGGCTCTGTACGAGGTTATTACCCATAGCGCCGGAAATAGCTGGATGTTTGAGAACCGCATGGCTCATGTATTGGCGGCCGACTACACACCCTTGTCGGCTGTCGATATTTTTGTGAAGGACCTGGGGTTGGTGCTGGATATGGCTAGAGTGAGCAAGTTCCCTCTACCACTATCCTCGACCGCGCACCAGATGTTCATGCAGGCTTCGAGCGCCGGTTTTGCCAAGGAAGATGATAGCGCCGTGATTAAGATTTTCCCGGGGATCAAGCTTCCCGCGGGTAAGCCGAAGAAGTGATCCGGAGAAGCGTGAGAGGTGCCAGATTTGGACTCAGTCGTCCAGCTTCACCAAAGACAAAAACTCCTGCCTGAGCGCCTGAGAGGAATGAAGCTCGCCGCGCATCACAGAGGAGGTCATGCGACCGTTGTCTTTTACACCACGCCAATGCATGCAGAAATGGTTAGCCTTGACTACGACCGCGAGTCCGGCCGGATCAAGCTCACGTTCGAGATGGTCGGCTAGGTTCTTGACGGCCTCTTCTTGAATTTGCGGTCGCGACATAATCCAGTCCGAAATTCTTGCAAATTTTGATAGGCCGATCAATTTGGAGCTTGGCTTAGGTAGTACGCCGACCCAAAGCTTGCCCATGATTGGGCACAGATGATGCGAACAGGCTGAGCGCACGGTGAGCGGCCCCACCAGCATCAGTTCATTGACTTTCTCGATATTGGGAAAAGCGGTGATGGTAGGGGCCGGGCTAAAGCGACCCGCAAACACCTCCCGTACAAACATCTTAGCGACCCGGCGCGCAGTGTCATTGGTGTTGTGATCGTTGTCGGTGTCGATCACCAGGCTTTGCAAGACCTCATGCATTTTGCTTTGCACTTCGGACTCTAAAGCGGCCAGTTCGTCGGGGCTATGAATCGCCGCCGAAATATTGTCATTGGCGAAAAACCGAGAGCCCGAATTCGTCAAGCGCTCCCGAATCACCACAGACATGGGTTTGCCGAAGGCCTCAGAGGGGCCTGAATTTGCCGTGGTCAGGTTGACAGGGGATTGGGCTGTACTGGGGGGTAAGGGCGCATTCATGCATGAATTCTAGCGGATGATAATGCGCGAGCGAGAAAGA
>JANLRI010000703.1:0-6487 GCA_031361565.1 Betaproteobacteria bacterium
CAGATTGGCGCTTTGATCCATGACCGGACCCACCAGGAAAATCACCCGTTCACGCAAGAGGCGGGAATAAATATCGTAGGCGCGCTCTCCGCGACCGCTGGATTCGATCACGATCGGCACCATGCCGAGGCCTTGGGTATCTGGCTGACCGGCCATAGCAGAACCCGGCAAGCCGCCGTGGCCTCCTGCAAGGTGGGCATTGACCAAGTCTTCAAGCAAGCTGTTACGTGTCATCGTCAAATCCTTTAATAAATATTCGCGCTGTTAGTCCCGCCTTGGCCGGACTAACATGAGCACAAAATTACTGCTGTGCCATTAATTCGTCAAATGCAACCGCCTTATCGGTCACTTTGGCCTGACCGTAGACCCAATCCACCACGTTTTGCTCCACCACAATGGCTTCAACTTGAGCCAATTGCTCTTTATTGCTGAAGTAATAACGCATCAATTCGGCTGGATTTTCGTAGGCAGAAGCAAATTCCTCGATCTGCTTACGAATTTGATCGGGCTTCGCCTGAAGCTTATTCGCCTGAACAATTTCCGACACCAAGAGCCCTAAGCGGACCCGTTTTTCAGCACTTTCTTTAAAGGCTTCAGGCGGAATAGGCATGTTTTTCACATCCATGCCGCGTTGCGCGAAGTCTGCTTTCGCGCGCTCGGCCAGGGTCTCGCTCTCGCTACTCACCAAGATCTTCGGAAGCTCAAAACTCGCCAGGGCAGGCAAGCTGTCCATGACATTATTCTTGTTCCGCGAACGCACACGCTGACCCACTTCCCGCTCCAAATTACCGCGAATGTCGGCGCGCATCTTCGCCAAATCACCATCGGCCACGCCGAGCTGCTTGGCAAAGTCAGCGTTGATCTCGGGCAAGGCAGGCGCTTCCACTTTCTTAATTTTCACGACAAAGCGAGCCGCTTTACCGGCCAAATCTTTGGAGCCGTAATCTTCAGGAAAACTCACCTCAAAACCACGGGTCTCGCCTGCTGGAGCACCTTTTACACCGGTTTCGAAATCAGGCAGCATACGGCCCTCGCCGAGTACAAAAGGAAAATCATCGGCTTTTCCGCCTGCGAATTCCACCCCGTCTAAGGTACCTACAAAATCCATGGTCACGCGGTCACCGTCTTGCGAGTTGCGACCCGCATCGACCCAGTTCACCCGTTGCTTACGCAACACTTCCAGGGTTTTATCCACCTCGGCATCGCTAACAACGCACGTGGAGCGTTCAACTTCCAAGCTGCTCGCAGGAGCAACCGTGAACTCTGGGTAGACCTCGAATTTGGCGACGAACGCAACCTGACCTTCTGGAGCACCTTCGCCGTTATCAACGTTGGGTTGCCCGGCGACCTTGAGCTTGTGCTCCGCGACGGCATCGGAAAATGCCTTGGAGACTGCATCGCCCATGACTTCCGAATGAACCTGAGCACCGTAAGACTGTGCGACCATTTTCATCGGTACTTTACCGGGCCGAAAGCCCGACATTTTGACCTCCCGACTCAGTTTTTGAAGACGTGCGGAAACGTCTTTCTCGATATCGGCGAGCGAGATTGTCAATGCCAATTTGCGCTCAAGCGCGTTAACCACTTCTAATTGAGTTGCCATAACAGTCAGTTGATTGGTAGGAGATGGGGGACTAATGCCCGGGATTCAAGCCCCAATGCAGAGTATCGTTTTTAAAGAATCAGATCGCTTTTCGACGAATCGCAAAAAAACCTAATATTCGATGAAACAATGCGCTCATTGGAATAAATTGGTGCGGCCGAGAGGAATCGAACCTCCACAGTGTTACCACCGACAGGACCTAAACCTGTTGCGTCTACCAATTTCGCCACGGCCGCGTAAACCCGACATTATAGACTGAAGCTTGTAGTGGGGCTTACCGGTTTGATTCGGTACCAGGCGACATAGAGTGCAGGCACGAAAAGCAAGGTCAAAATCGTGGCCACAATCAGGCCACCCATGATTGAAAAAGCCATCGGCCCCCACAGCACATCCCGAGACAGGGGAATCATGGCCAGCACAGCCGCCGCCGCTGTCAGAGTGATCGGCCTGAAGCGTCTCACGGCAGATTCGCGCACAGCCACCCAAACCGAATGCCCAGACTCAATGTCCTGACGAATTTGCTCGACCAAAATGACGGTATTGCGCATGATCATCCCACCCAGTGCGATTGCGCCCAACATGGCCACGAAGCCAAAGGGTCGGCCCGAGGCGAGCAAGGCGGCGGCAACGCCAACGATTCCCAGAGGCGCCGTCAACAGCACCATGGCGGTCAAAGAGAACTTCCTGAGCTGAAGCATGAGAAGAGCCAGCACAATGACTAAGGTCATGGGCATACCCGCACCAATCGATTGCTGCGCCTTTGCGTTGTCCTCGGCAGGCCCGGTCACTTCCACGCGATAACCCGGAGGCAAGGCTTGACGAATCACGTCGAGTTTCGGGTCGATACGTAGCGCCACATCGGGTGCCTGCAAACCGTCCAGGATATCGGCTCGTATCGTCAGCACTGGAACGCGACTACGGCGCCACAAAATGGGCTCTTCCATGACCTCCGAAATGGTCGCCACCTGGGAAACCGGCACTGACTTTCCGAGAGGGGTCTGGATCTGAAGACTGGACAATTGAGCGATTGACGCTCGCTCTCCCGCAGGTGCACGCAAGACCACGTCGATCAATTGATCCTTCTCGCGAAAGGTACCGATGGTCGAACCGGAAATCGCTGCGCCGAGTGCGCGCGAGACTTGGGCGGTGGTCAGTCCAAGTGCCCTCGCCTTGCTTTGGTCAACATCAACGCGCAAGGCCAGTGTTTGATCGCCCCAATCTGCATGGCTATCCAGGGTGCCCGAATCTGCTGCGACGACTTTGGCAACGGACTCCCCAATTTTCTTGAGCTGGGGAATGTCCGGGCCAGTGACTCTAAACTGAATGGGATAAGCAACGGGCGGTCCCAAAGGCGTTCGGAATGCACGGGCACGGATGCCAACAAATTCTTTATTGAGGATCGCGCGTAATCGCTTAATAGCTCGATCTCGCCCCGGCACATCCTTAGTCAGAATGACAAATTGCACGAAGTTGGGCCGAAAAAGCTGCTGGTCAAGGGATAGGTAGTAACGCGGCGAGCCGTTGCCAACATAGGCCACAAAGGTTGAGATATCGTCGTCCTTGGCGAGAAATTTCTCCATCCGCTTGGCTTCGTGCTCACTGGCCTGATAGCTCGACCCCTCGGACAGCCACATCTCCACCAGAATTTCTGCACGATCCGAGGATGGGAAAAACTGCTTCTCGGTGAGTCCCATGCCCACCCCGCCGAGTAAAAAGGCGCCGACGGTCGCGGCAATGGTCAGCCATTTGTGACGCATGCAGGTCTCTATCGTACTGCGTAGCGCGCGATAAAAGCGGGTCTCAAAGACTTCACGATGTTCAGCGCCGACCTTGGCTTTAAGAATGTAAAAGCCAATAAACGGCGTAGCTGCAACAGCCGCCACCCAGGAAACCAATAAAGCGATGGTGACCACCGCGAAAATCGCAAAGGTGTACTCACCTGTGGCGGATTTCGCAGTCGCAATCGGCAGGAAGCCCGCTGCAGTAATTAACGTGCCCGTAAGCATTGGAAAGGCCGTACTGCTATAAGCAAAAGTGGCCGCTTGAAAGCGATCAAAACCTTCTTCGATCTTACGCGCCATCATTTCGATGGCGATCATGGCGTCGTCAACCAGTAATCCTAAGGCAATCACCAAGGCCCCGGTCGAAATACGATGAAGATCAATGCCGAAAAGTTTCATCATCACGAAGGTTGCCGCCAAAACAAGCGGAATCGTCAAGGCCACCACCGCTCCAGCGCGAAAACCCAGGCTAATGAAGCTCACTAAGAGCACGATGCCCACCGCTTCCAACAAGGAACTCATAAATAAGCCCACAGCATTTTGGACAATCTTCGGTTGATCCGATACTTTCGAAAACTCCAGGCCGATTGGCATGTCGAGCTTCAAGCGGGCCATGGTGGCATCGAGATCCGCCCCGAGCCGCAATACATCTCCGCTACTAACCATGGACACTCCAAGCCCAATGGCTTGCTGCCCTCCAAAACGCATGGTGTACACCGGTGGATCGATGGTGGAGCGATAGACTCGTGCGGCATTTCCAAGCTTCACGACCCGACCATTAATGTTGATCTTGAGCTCCTTCACCTGTTCGACGGAGTCGAATTGGCCGGTCACTCGCAATGGAATAGTCCGCGTCGAGGTCTGGAAATTCCCGCTCGGCGTGATGATGTTTTGAGCCTGGAGCTGCTCCGCAATCCTAGGTACGTCGGTGCCTAGGTTAGCGAGCGTCGAAGGCGATAATTCGACGAAGATCTTTTGGTCCTGCACACCAAACAACTCAACTTTTTGCACGTTGGGAAGACGCAGAATTTCTTGCCGAACCGCTTCGACTCTCTGACGTAGATCTTCCAAGCTGAAGCCGTCCCCGGTGAAGGCGTAAATGGATCCAAAAACATCGCCAAACTCGTCATTAAAAAAAGGACCTACGGATTCCGCAGGTAAGGTGCCCCGCACGTCTCCAATTTTCTTTCGTACCTGATACCAAATGCCCTGCACTTCTTTAGCGGGAGCCGTGTCGAGCAATTCCAACACGGTCAGGGATTCGCCCGGTTTGGAATAGCTGCGTGTGGATTTGAAGTATGGAATTTCTTGAAGCTTGCGCTCGATTTTATCGGTCACCTGGCTGTCGACCTGCTCCGTAGTAGCACCTGGATAAATGGTCCGAATCACCATCGCCCGAAAGGTGAAATCCGGATCTTCGCGCTGCCCAAGACCGAAGAATGCCATGGTTCCAGCGATCGCCACGGCGAGCAAAAAGAACACTGTAATTTGCGGAAACCTAAGCACTAAGCCGGAGAGGTTATAGGATCCTACTGCAGGCCCTGACCCCGGGCTTGACATCAAATTTGGTTCAGACGCTTTGGGCACTGTGTCTTGATTGGTCGGCGGATAACTCATTTGACTGAGGCCTCGATTCGAACCACCTGACCCGGTTTTAATAGATTCGCTCCGGCGGTCACCACTTTCTGGCCCGGACTCAATCCGGCTCGAACAAACACTAATTCCTCGTTCATGGACGCGATAACCACCCGAACCAAACTCACCGCGCCGGAGGTATCCACCACCCATACCCCCGGTTGCGAGTCCTTGCTGAAAATTGCTCCGAGCGGCAACGCGATGAGCTTGCCCATTGCGGGACTAGCGCTAGAGCCAGAGGTTAAACGCTCATCGGAACCTAGGCCCGAGCCACGCTGCGCGAGCGCGTTGGCGGTCATGCCCATTTCAACACCCTCGAGATTGCCAGTGAGCGTGATGCGCATGGCGTAAGAACGCGAGGCCGCGTCGGCAAGCGGCGTAATCTCGCGAAGTTTGCCTTGTAACTCGCGGCCCAACGCGGGTAGCGTCACCCGCCATTGCAACACATTGCTGGCGGCCGCAAAATCCGTCTCAGGAACATTAATCAGTAATTCCTTCTCGCTGCGCCTGGCCACTCTATAAACCGGTGTGCCCGCTGCGAGCACTTGCCCCACCTCGGCCTCGACGGCGGTGACTATGCCGTCAACATCAGCCACTAAGGTCTGGAAATCTACAGCGTTTCGGGCCTGCTTCAAACTCGCTTCAGCGGCATGAAGGCGAGCGGTGGCGGCGTCCGCCGTCGCTTGACTACGATCAAGTTGAGCCTTGCTAATGAAATTTTTCTCAACCAAATCGGCCACCCTTTTAAGTTCGATTTGCGCGATTTTGAGATCCGTGCGTGCGCTCTCCAATTGTGCTTGCGCACTAGCAAGGCCTGGTGCCGCGTCTTGAGGGTCGAGCCGGGCGATGATTTGTCCGGCCTTCACGCTTTGGCCAACATTCACCATGCGTTGCATCAATTTTCCACCGACCCTAAACCCTAGTCGACTTTCAATCCGAGGGCGTATTTCACCCGGTAGGTTTAACATGCTAAGTGATGCGGCGGGCAGCGTGGCTTCCCCCACCGCGACAACCCGTACCGGTCGCGGCGCCTCTTGTTTGGCTGTCGGCGCAGGTTTGCTGCAGGCGTTAAGGCCGAAGAGCAATGCGAAGATCACCAGTGCCAATCCCATGCTTTTTATCAGGGCGCCCGTGCGAAGGCCCTGATCAATTTGCGGCGACGGAGATTGAGCAGGTTCGACGGCAGTTTGTTGCAACACGGTATTCCTAACATCAATTACTAACTAGTCAGTCAGTAATATACTTCGAAGCCTCTTTTCCCGCAAGCGCCTAAAATCCGCCCTTTAATATTTCGACTGAAATCCTTGCTCGACTCCACACCGCATTACGAAAATTTCCCGGTTGGTTCATGGCTGGTTCCCCATGGCTTGCGAGCGGCCTATGCGGCTATCTACCGTTTCGCACGTTATGCAGACGATATTGCAGACGAGGGCGATGTCTCCGACCGCGAGCGCCTGAATGAGCTCAA
>JANLRI010000050.1:0-12277 GCA_031361565.1 Betaproteobacteria bacterium
GACCTGCTTTCCGATCTATCGCATTGCCAAGGTGGCCCGGCGAGACTATATCGTTTTCGATCGCCACCAACTCGGCTACCTCAACTTCTATGAACGCCTTCACTGCGAGTACTGCGCCTATGCGAACGGCTTATTAGCCTACGCCTCTGAAATTGTTGCTCGTACCGAGCAATATTTCTGCCCGATTAAGCATGCTCGAAAAGTGCTGGGCATGCACGCAAAATATGCCCAGTTTCTAAGTTATGGGGACGCAGAGGATTATCACAAACGGCTCGAGAAAATACGAAAGGCCTTAGCCCTTAACGCCAAATGATCTATTCCCTTTGCCTATTTGTGCCTCAAATACCAGAAAACGAACCCAGGAACAATCAGCCATTGCGCAAGCGGTGAAAGTCCTACGCGCCTGTATACCATAGGTCGCGAACCGGTTTGATTGAACATGTGGGCGCCGAGAATCTTGGCACCTCATCTGCGATGCATAGATCGCAGTTCACTTCGGTGGCCTGGCTGGAAAGATTCCAGTGTGCCGGAACCGTTGAAGCTCCATATTGCGTTAGATCAAGGCAACCACTATATAGTTTGATCAACAATACATTGATTGCAGAAAATGGAATGCCGCCCTGGACATTCCTGAGAACCCAAGCCTCAGTATTATGGACATCATTGCACACACCCTTTGGGCCAGTTCAGGACTATTACGTCTTCGAGGCCAAGTCAGAGCTTCTTTCAAAACTATTCTGTTAACGGCGGCACTCGCGGCACTGCCTGACCTTGTGCACGTGCTACCCGTCACGATTTGGTCGACATTCCACGAAACGTCGTTGCTTTCGTTGAGGCAATATGTGTTTTCGAGCCCCGACAAACAGCCCATACTCACCCCTCTTGTCACGCTGTTCGCACACCATTTGCACTGCATCATGCATAGTGCACTTACTGCGGGCGCAATCAGCCTGCTCATTTGCTTCATTTTGCGTAGTTTCTGGATCCCCTTATTGGGCTGGTGGTCCCACATCGTGATCGACGTGTTTACCCATTCCAACGACTTTTACCCCTCCCCGGTGTTTTATCCCATAACGATGAAAGGTTTCAATGGCGTTGCTTGGAATGAGCCTTGGTTTATGGTCGTCAATTACTCCGTCTTGGCGGCAATGCTGATCTTGATCAGCGTTAAAGGATATGCGCGACGAGACAGGTCGGAAACGCCCAGCAATGCTAGCTGAATTTTCTAGTAGTAGATGGGTCACTGTTCACGGCTTGATTACCGTGCTCACGGTGATGATTTACATTCTGACCTCGCACCTCTTGCAGCAAAGAAGACACCCGGCAGCGGCAATTGCGTGGATGCTCTTTATTCTCCTTTTGCCTTATCTTGCACTTCCACTCTTTCTTAGTTTTGGCACCAGAAAATTGAAACGGGCTGTGCCTGCCCACTCCGCAGGGACAAAGAGTGTCCGATCAAACTCGTCGTGGGCGATCTCAACCATTGAAGCGCTAGGACTCGGTCCTCCGGCAAGTTATCGGGAATTGAACGTGCACCGGAATGGTCACCAAGCAAGAGAGGCACTCGTTGCAACCATCTCGGAGGCTCAAATCAGTGTCGATCTGTGTACATTTTTGTTAGCGCACGATCAGCTCGGCACTGAAATAGTGGATCTACTTTGTGTCAAGGCAAAAAGCGGCGTCCAAGTGCGGCTTCTCTTGGACGGCCTCAGCCACATCATTTGGCTAAGGCCAGACCTCAAAAGATTTCGCGAATGTGGCGGAATTTGTCTGACCTTCGTCCCCCCCCTCGGTTCCTCACTCAAAGGTCGAAGTAACCTGCGCAATCATCGCAAACTCGTTCTCGCCGATGCAGGCACGTTGCGGGCGAGAATGTGGTGCGGTGGTCGCAATCTTTGCGACGAGTACTTCGAAGGTAAAGTGAATCATGCAGCCTGGCTCGATCTCTCTTTCGACCTCCGAGGCGCCCTTACGGACCAAGCCAGCACACTCTTTCAACAAGACTGGTACTTCGCCAAGCACTTAAAGATCATGACTAGCCCGAGCGCTACCCAGCATTCGATCGAACCATCCCTCGCCACAGAGTCTCTTGCCCAATTAGTGCCCTCCGGACCGGATCATCTGGACGACACTTTACACGCCCTGCTTGTAACAGGAGCCTATCAAGCAAAACAAACGATTGCCCTGGTCACGCCATATTTTGTTCCCGACACCGCCCTCTTGATGGCGCTTAGCTTGGCCGCGCGTAGAGGCGTCAAGGTGGACTTACTGATGCCCAGATCTTCCAACCACAGACTATCGGATTTTGCCCGCAGTAGAGCGATACGCGCCCTATCCCAGGCCGGAGGGCGAATTTGGCTTAGCGAAGAAATGCTTCACGCAAAACTCATCGTAATAGACGAAGACTTAGCGCTTTCGGGGTCCGCCAATCTGGATAATCGCAGCTTGTTTCTAAACTATGAGCTTATGGTCGCCTTTCATAGTCCTTCGGATGTGGAAGTCTTTATGGCATGGTTTGAGGTGGAGCGGTCTAAAGCTAAACTTTTTATTCCTAGTCAACCAAGTTTTCTTCGCGACCTTGCGGAGGGAATGACGCTATGGTTAGGCTTCCAACTTTAAGCCGCCTCCTTTGCGATTGGGCGTGGATCAAACATGGGGGTCGAACGCTAAATGTAGTTTAATTTGGTTTCTTGGCGATCACACTTTTACTTTGAGGGTGCTGGCATGGAATTTATCGTTTCCGTCAAAACAAAGCTCGGTAACCGCTCTCTTGGAGTGACAGAGGTCATGCGGGTCTACCGTGACGAGTATGACGTTCAACCCGAGGACGTCGGCCTATCGCTGGACGAAGGCAAGGCTGTGATCCAAGAAGTACAGCACCAAATCGTAACGGATCAGATCACTGTCGTTTCAGGGATGGCTAAGGTATGCGAGCACTGTGGCCAAGACAAGAACGACAAGGACCTGCGTAGCCGGGTCATTCGCACGGTCTTCGGCCGGGTTGACGTGAGTTGCTATCGATATTTTAAGTGCTCATCCCTGACGTTTCTCGGGAAGTACGATTGGCCGCTGTACTGGCTGAAGAAAGACGGAGCGACCCCTGAATATCGATATCTGATCGCGCGTTGGGGTAGCCTGTTACCGTATCGACAGGCAGCGGCGAGCTAATCGACTCCCGAGCGACGGAGCCTGATGAGTATAAGTATTCCGTTAAGGAAAAGGACATTGATCCACCGCCAGCGGGAAGACTTCTCGTCGCCATTGATGGCACTTACGTTAAAGCCAATCGACGAGGTTTCGAGAGGCAGCGGCGTTCTCCAACAATTGGCGCTTCCACTCCGTGATCTGCTGAGGGTGAAGCTCAAACTGCTTACACCACTCCGCCAATGTCTTGTCTTCGCGCAAAGCGGCCAGAGCCACCTTCGCCTTAAACGCAGGGTTGTGAGTGCGCCTGGTCCGGCGCGCTGATTTCTTGACCATCGAAAACTCCTTCTTGCCAAGCCATTTTAAGCCCAGCGACTTGCTCGGAATTTCCACTTATCGGCTTGTTCAAATTTGCGGGACCACTTCTCTTTAGTGTAACGCCAAGAATAGCAACCGAGATCCTTAGCGTCCGCTAGCCCCGCTTAGGCCCTATTCCAAGGATTAATCACCTCCACCGACAAGCCAGCGAAGTCGCTCACATTGCGAGTAACCATCCTCAATCCATGCCGAAGCGCTGTCGCCGCCAGCAAACTATCAATCACTGGCAGAGGACGACCCGCCGTGACCTGCAATCGCCCCCATTGATCAGCAACGGTGGCGTCGATCGGCAAGATGCGGCCCCTGAAGTAGGCCGGCAGCTCTTGTTCTAGCCAATCGGCCAAAAGGAGCCCTTTTTCGGGATCAGCGTGCTTTTCAATCCCCTTTCGAATTTCGCCCAGCGTGAGCACGCTCAAGAAAAGCGAAGTTGCTGAGCGTTTGGCAAACCAATCGGCCACATTCGGGTCTGGCCTTTTGCGCCGCAACTCCGAGAGGACGTTGGTATCCACAAGATAGCTCAAAGCTCGACCTCTCTGCCCAAAGAGTCTTCGCGCTCTAATACCAAATCGTCAAGATCATACAAGGGCGATGCCCGCATGAACTCGACAAGACTGACCGAGGGCGAAGTCAATCGCTCGAAGGTTTCGCGCGACAAAACCACCGCGACGGACTCACCATGGAGCGTAATGTCTTGAGGCCCATCGGTCTGCGCTCGCTTCACCAACTCGGAGAGCTTCGCTTTCGCTTCTTGCATTTGCCATGCTTGCATGAAGATCACCTTTATAGTCTGACTGGTTAGACTATAATCTTACTTTGTCCTGAAGTAAATAGTGTCAAAGCAGGGAACTCGCAGTCACCCCGCAACACTAACCCGCCGGACTCTCGATAAATGTTCAGCTCAGTGACTTCCAAGGATTGATCACCGTCAACTGGGCCGCGAGAAACGGTGCACCGTCACGCGTTGCGACGGTTAAGGCGCGGGCCGTGGCCGTCGCGGCAATGTAGCCGTCGGCCTGGCTAATGGCCCTGCCCTCGCTCTTTGCGCGCGCCATCAGTGCTGCGTAGGCTTTCGAGTCTTCCAGATCAAAGGGCAGGATGCGCCCCGCAAACGCTGGCAATACCTCGCGCTCTAGACGACCTTCGAAGATCGAGCGCCGCTTCCCCTCGGGCATCGTGGCCAAGCCGTAGCGCAGCTCGGCCAAGGTAATGGCCGAAAGATAGAGAGTGGCAACTACCTGCGAGTCCATCCAAGCCAACACGCCGGGATCAGGTTGGATCTTCCATAACTCCGAAATCACATTGGTATCAATGAGGATCATTCAAAACTCATTGGCTCAGCGGGCGTTTTATCGCGCAGTTGATTTATAAATTCAGCTTCGGCGTCGGTAAACCCACCCGCTTCGCGCGCGATGGACGCCAGTAGCGACCCGAGCTTCATTCGACCCTCCGGCTTCGCCGCCTTTTCCAGAATGTCTCGGACCTCGGCCTCGGTGCTGCGTCCATGCTGAGCAGCCAATACCCGTAACGCACGATGTACGTCCTCGGGAAGATTGCGGACTGTGAGCATTGCCATGCCGTCACCTCTTTATAATGCATTGAATGCATGCATAATATCACGATGAATGCGGTCATGCACGCATGCACTCCGCTTAACTAACACGCCCTCACCTCTGCGAGCAACTCGGGATGGCGCTCTAGGACCATTAGGAGTTTGACCAAGGCCAGGGGCGGCTTGGTCTTGCCGCTCTCGTAGCGCGAGAATGCATTAATGCCTCCACCGAAGATTTCGGCGGCTTCACGCTGGCCGAGATCGAGCTTCTTGCGCACACTCACGATGAACCCCGGATCCACGATGGCCGCATTCACCTGCTTATTGAACGTCTGCATCGCCCGCATGACGCGCTCGGTCTCCGCCATATCCGTGATCGACTCGTCGCATGCCGGGCAAAAATCTGCCGTGACTGCAACTAGCGTCGTGGTTTCGCCCTTGTAGGTATAGGGCATATCACGGGTATCGTGGATCAGTTCGGCCGCGCCGCACACAGGGCATTTCACGTTCATAACTCCTTAAAAGACACGATCAAGACATCGTCAATGACCGTCAATTTGAGGTAGACGTCGCCCGCCTGGGTACTGGGGCGATGCACGTCTTGCCAGATGGTGTGATCATCAAAAGTGGTCATGCAAGTGGTCATGCTCTTGAAAAAATTCTGCCGTCGTAAGAGCATTCACCACGCCAACATGTCCGCAAGCTCCATGCCCAACGCAGTCGCACCAAGCCTGGCTGAGCGAGTCGCCCGTACTTTGCCTGCTTCAACAAGGGCCTTAACGATGGTCAACTTGCCGTCACGTTGTCACCAATAGCCTCTTCATGAGTTGATTATCCACCTTCGCGCCCACCCTTCGTCCGACCCCATCGGATCGGGTCACACTATTATTTTACGCAATTTACATATAATATGTACCAATACGCAAACAAGGGATTAAACACGATGCAAACTGTAAGTGCAACCGACCTCGCCCGGCACACTCGGGAGATACTCGATAAAGTAGTCAGCCATGGGGAAACCGTCTCAGTCGAGCGAAATCAAACATTGATCGCCCAAATCATTCCACCTCGGCGAATCATGACCGCCGCACAAGCACTCGCTGGCTTAGCGCTGCCGCCGCTGAGCGCTGCAAGATCCGCTGCTTGGCTTAAGGAAAGTAGAGGTAATTTTGGCGATACCGTGCGTGACCCATGGGCGTAATTTTTGATAGCTGTATCTGGATCGAACTTGCAACCAATCAAGATTTATTTCGACAATCGGTCATAGACGCCTCGGGCGATGCGTCCGTGTTTACATCCGTCATTTCGATTGGTGAGCTAAGTTTTGGGGTTCAGTCTTGTGAAGATCCGAGCGAGCGCGCGGTACGATCGGCCTACTTGCGTCAAGTGGAAAGTCGGCCCGTGCTCGATGTCACTAAACATACGGCGGCAGCGTTTGGGGTGCTTGCGGCAGCCGTCAAAAAAGCAGGTCGCTCGCCAAGGCCTCGTTATAACGACCTCTGGATCGCCGCTCAGGCAATCGAACACGGGTACATTCTCCTTACTCTGAACACTGATGATTTTGCGGGCTTACCTGGCCTTCAGATCACGGCGCCGACCGTAAAGCCTCGGTCTTAAGAAGGCGTGAGTTACCCATGGCGCTCCAGCAGTGAAGCGCTCGCTTGAGACGCCGCCACCCAGCAGGCGATGATCAGCGACCTTGGAATCTTGCGATGGCAGGGTGCGTCCGGGCAACCCCCCGAACCGGTAGCGACTTTCGTTTTCTGGATCTGCACGGGCAATAAAATATCACCGTAGGCCAACTCAATCAGAGCCATGAACCATTGCTACTGAATCGTCATCTGGATCCACTCTTGCCTGAAGCACTCGAACAAAATCAAAGTTTTTGTTTGATCGACCACCGTTGATAAAATTTGCAGCCATGTCCGAAAATAGGTCCCAGAAACTGGCGGCGCTTGCAAAGTCCAGCGAGTTTGGCGGCAGGGGGACGATCAGTCCCTCGGAAGCCATAAAGGCGTTGATCGCGAGATAGCTCAAGGAGGGTGCCGTGTCGATCAAAACGACATCGTAGAAGTCACGCACTTCCTCAAGTGCAACATTGAGCACGTCCCAAAACTTGAAATCAGGATTTTTCATGGCCATGGAGGGGAGGGAAAATTCCGCACCAAATAAATGTGTTGTTGCCGGGATAAGATCGTCCCCATCCCAATAAGTGCCTCGAATGGACTGCGAAAGCAAGGCTTCATCATCATCCCGAATGATGTTTAGGAGCGTCTCCTCAGGCTTAACTTCTAAGTGAGGCAGAACACCGCATAGTGTCGTCAGTGACCCCTGCGGATCGCAATCTATTAGTAGTACTTCGCTTTAGGGGATCAACGCTCCCGAGCGAAGAAGCTGCCCGCGCAGACGCTCAATTTCGTCCAGGAGGTCAAGCATCACAGCAACACTTTCTAAATTAGCCCCGAAGTCTCGCTGAAGCCTCAAGACTCTACGAGCCCTTACGAGCGCCTCCCCACTGAACCGTAAGCCGCTATCGACGGACTGAGGGTGAACCAAGCCCTCGTCCACGAGGATAAGCACGACCGATACATCAGTATCACAAGCCTGCGCGAAGCTCTCCAAGGCTAGAGCCTGCTCGCCCACCAAAACAACCCCTTGGGAATATTCAGTCTGCTCCATATTCAAACACCTAAATGACTTCTTGGATTAAAAGGCAGCTCTTCCGACATTTTTTTATAGAAGGCGCGGGCTTTTTCCGTGGAAGCAGGTGGAAGCGCGACCTCCAATAGCAGGTACTCGTTGCCAGGCTCCTTGGCCGGAATGCCACGTCCTCTCAAGCGCATCTTCTTGCCCGCCTGAGAATCGGGAGGAATATTCATTTCAACGACACCACCGGGTGTCGGCACATTTACAGTGGTACCAAGAACTAGCTCCCAAGGCGTTAGAGGCAGGGTTACATAGAGGTCTCGCCCGTCTGGTCGGTAGAGAGGGTGCGGTAGGAAGGCAATCTCCAGGTATAGGTCCCCAGGGGGTCCATCACCCACGCCTTGAGCCCCTTGCCCCATGGCACCCTGATTGGCCAGTCGGATTTGCTGGCCGGCAAACACTCCTTTCGGAATATTGACTTGCAAGGTGCGCTCGCGCAAAATGACCTGCCCGGACGAATCTACCTCAGGGCTACGTAAAGTAAGTTCGCGCGTTGCCCCTGTGAAACTGTCTTCAAGCGAAATCGTCATTTTGGAATGATGATCGGCTCCTCGTAGAGGCTGACCGTATGCGCTTGCCCGAGGGTCATCACCGAAGGCCGCTTTAAACGAACCGCCCCGGCCCCGCGCGGCCGACCCAAAAATCGCCTCAAAGAAATCGCTATGATCCTGACTGTAGCCTGGCCCTCCTCCGTTCGCGGCACCACTGAACTCAAAGCCATCGGCCCAGCCAGGAGGAGGCGCAAATTCCTGACCAGCCTCTTGTCGGCGCGCCAGTGAGTCATAGGCAAGCCGCTTTTCTTTGTCACTGAGAACGTCGTTCGCCTCATTAATCTCCTGCATTCTGACTTGTGCATCTGGCGCTTTGTTTAAGTCCGGATGATGCTTTCTCACCAGCTTGCGAAAAGCTTTCTTGATGTCCTCCGCACTGGCGTCGCGCTCTACGCCGAGCGCCTTGTAATAATCCTTGAATTTCATGCAGAGGGCCCCTGAGCGGATTCTTCAATCCGCAGCACCGCACGCACCCGATCAGCCTCCAGCATTCCAACTAAGGCGCCACGTTCGTCCACGATGACAATGCTGGAAATTTCGCTAATCAGCATACGCGCGTGAACCACCTGCAAGGCCTCGTCGAGCCGAGCAGTCACGAGAGGGCAAGTCATGATGTCCCCCGCAGTGATCACTTTAGGATCAAGTGAAAACGCGATAGCTTCCACCACGATATCGCGATCAGTCAAAATGCCCTCGGGTTTTCTGGGACAATCAGCACCATCGTCAGGTGAGGTAACAATCAGACTGCTCACGCACAGATCATGCATTCGTTTGGCGCACTCGATGAGTGTCGTGTCGGGAGAAATGGTGATGAGCTCGGACGTACCGAGATCTTCAACGCAGTAAGGTTTGAAGTCCATGTTGTCATCCCCTGAGCCAAGCTCTTCAAGTATTTAGCCCGCGCATACGATCTACGGGCTTAAACCAATCCTTCGCTAACGCTAATAGCTGCGGTTCAGTGATGCGCTCGGAGCTCTCGGTTCCTAGAACTTTGTTGCGAATCGCAGGGCTGTCGGATTCCAAGTAATGTAAGAACTCCCGTTTCGCAACGCCCGCGCCAACCACAAGGACAGCTTCGACTGTATCAATGGCGTGAGCAAGTTTCGGAAAATAATCTGGGTGCGTCTTGGCCTTGCCATCTCCCAGCATACCCGCACGCCGATGCAATTGCTCTTTCCCCTCATAGGCACGAATATGCTCGCTCTCATGGGACTGGGGGTTGAAGCGAACCAGATGGCCTTCTTGATGGTCCATCCAAAGTACCGCATGTGAATATGTCATCGGATAGCTCCTGGTGAAAACTGTGTGCTTAGGGGGATCTTAGAAAAATATCTCATCCAGCCATTTGATTTAGCGCAACTACTTCCTTTTTTAATCCACATTCGCGTGTCGCTCAACGCCTTAGCCAAGTTGGCTATTTGTCCCACTACTTTAATGGGCCATCAATATGGGTAAAGTCATCGACTGCAAAATGGTCCGCGAAGCTCCACCCAAAACAAATTCCCTTGTGCGACTATGTCCATAACAGCCCATGACCAGCAAATCAGCCGCGACATCTGAGGCCATTGACAGCAGGCCCTCGCCCCCCGCGTCGGCCCCAAAGCTGCTATGAAAGCTGGGCTTGACGGAGACGCCATTCACTAGCAAGTAAGATTCAAAGCGTTGTCTAAAGTGGTCACTTTCTTCGCCGGGGATATCAGCTACGAGATGGATGGTCTTGGCATTTTGCAAAAACGGAATCGCTGCCATGAGCGCACGGGCGGACTCTCGCGTTGGCTTCCAGGCAATCATGATATTTTGCAAGGTCGATTTCATGCTCCCGATATAGGGTACGATCAGACCAGGCTTGCCGCTGTCGATGATCAGGTTTACGATTAAATTCCTCGGAACCGTGCTCATACCAGGATCCGAGGCATTATTTTGGGCGAGCACCAGCAAGTCGGCAAGCCAAGAATATTTCAAAAGACTATTGCCCGGCATCTCGGTGGACTCCGCCACCCAAGATATTCTCTGCCCAGGCGTCTGCGCCCATTGATCAAATCGAGCCTTGGCCTGTTGGCAGCGCTTTTCGTCGGCTTCCATCAGCATAGCCACCGTGCCTGCCGAGTATTCAGAATAGGCCATGGAAGCCACTAGGTAACTCGGCGTGGCGGCATAAACGGCCTCAATTTCGCTTGGCGCGCCTCCCAAATTACTTCGAATCTGCGCGACCTGGCGAGCAACTTTGAGCCTGTTGTCGCCCTCAAGGCTGTCGTCGAGATGGACAAGTATTTTGCCTAAGCTATTCATATCGTGCCTTTTTGAGTGGAGTAAGACAAACGGTCTTAGCTCAATGTTGCTTGAGAACACTCTTACGCATTTTGCGATAGATCAAGCTTTGCAAAGATCTCATCCCTCGAGTGGAAGAATGACGTTGACAACATCACCCTCTGGTGCATGAGATGTGTCCGCGTGAAACCCGGTACTCATGGCTAATTCGCGCATCGCGCGGTTTTCTCTTAAGACCATACCTACCAGCTGTTTCAGTCCTTTCTCCCTGGCGTATTTCGTCAACTTGTCCATCAATAAGCGCCCTAGGCCTTGTCGCTTTAAATCAGATCGGACCACGATAGCGAACTCGGCTGAGAAATTCTCGGAATCTGCAGCGATGCGTGCCGTTGCCAAAGTCTCCTTTGAACCATCCGAAAAAGTGCGTTCCGCCACAAAAGCCATCTCGCGCGCGTAATCGAGTTGGGTAAGTCGGGCCAGCTCACTTCGGGGAAGTTCCTTCTTGGCGAAGAAAACTCTCATCCGAATATCTTCAGGCGTCAAACGTTCAAGAAACTGGCGATGCTGTAGCTCATCGCCCGGACAAAGCGGGCGCAGAGTGATCACTTCGCCCATCCAGGACACCTTCTCTTCCAACTCTTCCGGGTACGGCAAGATTGCAAAGTGCTTAACTCCACCAGGTCCACTCGGCGAGAGAAGAATACGAGCATCTAAAGCCATCACACCTTCTGCATCTGCGCAAAGCGGATTAATATCGAGTTCGGCAATCTCGGGAATTTCCGCCAATATTGCTGAGAGTGCGATCAGCACCGCAGAGACAGCGGCGACATTCACGGGCGCCCTACCCCGAAATGCGTGCATTTGCTTTGAAATCCGGGTGCGCGAGATAAGTTCTTCCGCCAAAACGGAATTAAGCGGTGGAATTCCAATCGCTCGATCAGCAACAACCTCGACGGCCGTACCGCCCTGCCCAAAAACAATCACCGGGCCAAAAACACTATCAACATTGGACCCAACGATAAGCTCCAACATGCCTGCCCGATCAACCATTGCTTGAACCACAAACCGGTCTATTCGAAGATCAGGAACATGCTGACTGAGACTTTCTTTCATATGAAAACAAGCCTCTGTTAGCTCGACATCATTACGCAAGCCGACGATGACACCGCCCACATCAGACTTGTGCTGGATAGCTGCGCTATCCACTTTCAGCGCGACTGGGTAGCCGATTCGATTGGCGATACCTAGCGCCGCTTCCGTGGTCGCAGGAATGCTGTGCAGCACAGGCGTCGGAATCCCGTAAGCTCTAAGCAGATCGTCGACTTCGGTCATCGACAACCAGGTTCGCCCTTCGGAGATTGCCTTGAGCACGATTTTTTTTGCTGATTTTGAGTCTCGTTTGAGCACCAGGTCACAAACAGGCGGCGCCTGCATCAACAACTCCTGATTTCGATAATAGGTTTGAAGCATGGCGAACGCGGTGATGGCCTCTTCCGGGGTCGAATAGTCAGCAATCCCCGCCTGTCTAAACAATGTGCGAGCTTCACTCACTGAATCGCCCCCCAACCAACAACTCATCACTTGGTCTTTCGAGTCGGCGAGCATCTCGATACAGGCGCGCGCAATCTCCTGGCTTCGAACCATCGCCGTCGGCGCATGTATGAGCAGAATAGTGCTATTC